>JAIPIT010000020.1 GCA_021734505.1 Fidelibacterota bacterium
CTTCTCCTGAAGCGCCAGGATCTTTGGCAGGTCACCCATGGTTAAAATATTATTATCTTGTCCTGTCGTGACAATAGCTTCTATCATTTGCTTCAGGAGAAGAGGCTTAACCGCTTCCGGTACAAAAGCATGCAGCATGCCCGCGCCGCTTTTCAGCACTGCCAGTGACGAAAGCGTCACCGCACCCGGCATGGCGGCCGAACCACCCACACAAAGCACTTGTCCCGCTGAATATTTATGTCCGGTCAAAGAAACCGGATTCAACTTTTCATAAATCAGTTCATGATCACAAAGATATATTTCCGGCGTTGCCGCCTCGAATGAACCGGCGGGATAATCCAGATCGATAAGTTTCAATTCACCGGTGTAGGATTTTGCATCCTGTAGAAAATTACCGGATTTATAAAAACCCATGGTCAGTGTTTTATTTGCTTTTAACACCGGCCCCAACATTTTCCCGCTGGTCCCGCTGAGTCCCGAAGGAATATCAACGGCAATAATTGCCTGGTCTTTATGCAGATCATGTAAGCATTGCAGGACTTCTTTAAAATATCCTTCTACCGGTCGATCCAGTCCCGTGCCGAAAATAGCGTCGACCCAACAACTGTTCTCACGAAGCAGTGAACAAAGTTCTTGAGTATTTTGAATAAAATATGGTTGTATATTCAATTCTTTCATGGCATTGTAAAAATATCGGGCATCACCATGAATTGCTTCTTCTTCAGCAAAACGAAAGACATTAATATTTTTCAATCCGGCTTCATGCAATTTGATCGCAGCGACATAGCCGTCTCCGCCATTATTGCCTTTTCCGCAAAAGATCTGAATGTGTTTTAAATCCCTTTCTCCGCAAAGAACCAGCACCGCTTCCGCAACGGCTGTTCCGGCCGCCAGCATCAATCCGGTTCCACTGATACCCTTGACTTTTATAGCGTCATGATCAATAGCTTGCGCACCTTTGGCTGTCACGATCCGTTTCATTTTATGTCCCCGGATAATTGGTCAACGACATCAAGGATATCTCTGAATCGAGCGATCTCAAAATCTCCGCCATGGACTTTGGTGTCGAAAATATCTCCATAGCGTGCGAATACCGTTATCATGCCAATATTTTTGGCACCGGTCATATCGCGTTCGGCCCAGTCACCGACCATAATGGATTCTTCTGCCTCAACGCCAAGTTTTTCAAGAGCCAAACGAAAAGGTTTGGGCGAAGGTTTGAATTCACCTGTATCGCTGTGAGTGACCACCACATCGAAAAGATGATGAAAATTCAACTGATATAATCTTAACCACGCCTCTCTGCCGGGTGCATCGGAAACAACCCCAAGCTTGATCCCCCTCTTGATCAGAGAGATCAGTGTCGCATAGACACCGGGATAGGGGACGAGGGAAGACTCGCGGCTTCGCTTATAAGCAATAATAGCTGCAGCTAGAAATTTATGGTTCTGAATACCGTAAAATTCCTCGATCACATCATCAAAAACAGTCTGGTATTCCCAGCCTTTTTCTTCATAGATCTCAAATATTCGGTTGTAAACGGCTTCCTCATCCGCTTCCATCCCTGCTTCCAGCAGGCCTTTTACACCGCCGCGGATCGCCAGTTTTTTTAAACGGGAGAAATCCACAAGGGTATTGTCTAGATCGAAAATAATTGATTTAACCATAGCTAAATATAAGCTTAAAAGTACCTACACACCAAGTTTGTTTTGTTGAGGCGGCAAAACAAAAAAATGTTTCTTTCCATGAAATATTGCGTATATTTTATTTAATAGATAAATATAGACCATGAGAGAGATGGAAATAGGAGTGCGACATGGGAAACTTAAAAAGAAGTTTCTATCCGACTTTTCTGTTAATACTTATCTTATTTACATCTTATTCTTGTCAAAAAAATGAAATCAAGCTTCACTATCTTGGTCATTCGGCCGTTTTTATTGATTTTAATAATGAAGTGACCGTACTTAGCGATTATGGAAAAGAGAATGCCTACATTGAATGGGGATGGGATAGTCCCATTTATGATGCCGGCGATCCGGGTCCTGACATCATAAGCTATTCGCATCATCATGATGATCATTTTGATGAAAAGAGAGCGGAAAAATATAAAGCTATCCGGATAGACGGATCTGTGGATACTCTAATTGGAAAACTTTCAATCACTAGTTTTGAATCTTCCGAAAAAGATATCAGCCTTTATGATAATTATTCTTATTTATTCAGCATAAATGATATAAAGGTCTTGCATCTCGGCGACTGCCAGGCCGATATCATGATGATCAATGATCCTGCTCATGCATGGAACCTTGAACATCGATATCCCAAAAATTGCGATATCTTGATCATGCCGATCGAAAGCACCCGAAAATTTATTCTTCAAGCTGTCAAGATGGTACAACTTCTGGAACCGCGTGTGTTGTTACCTACACATTATTGGTCCGAAGCTTACAAGCAAGACTTTATGAGTGAAATGCAGCGTAGCTATAACAAAAATGGAAAAAATATACAGATAATCAGTAAAGAAGACCCCACATTTACCTACCGAAAGAATGATCGATCACATGGATTACTGCTTTTGGAGCTGAAACCTGCCGCACGCAAAAAAGACAAATAACGGGAAAAAAAGGAGGTTAAAATGAAAAAAGTATTAATAGCATGTTCTTTGTTGATTTGTTTTGTCTTTGCTTTTGGTCAGGACATTTCAACACTTATCATGCAAGCTGAAAATGGAGAGACAAGCGCTCAAGTTGAACTTGGTTCTTGCTATTACGTGGGCCGTAAAGGTGTTGAAAAAAACTATAAAGAAGCAGCAAAGTGGTATCTCTTGGCGGCTAAGTCCGGTAACAGCTATGCCCAGTATCGCGTTGGATATCTATACATGAAAGGTGAAGGAGTTGAAACAAATTATCCGGAAGCCATAAACTGGTTGAAAAAAGCTTCTGATGCGGGTGAAAATTGGGGCACATATCACTTGGCTACCATCTTTTATGAAGGTAATCTTGGTACTCCCGATTATGAGCAAGCCTTTAATTTATTCGGCAAGCTTGCCGCTTTAAGTTTTTATAATTCTCAGTATATGCTGGGAATGATGTACAAAAATGGCCAGGGTACGCCAGTGGATTATAAAAAAGCATTCTATTGGGTGTATGAATGTGCCATGGATGATTGGATTGAGGCACAATATGAACTGGCAAGCATGTATTACAATGGGATCGGTGTCGAAGCTAATGAAGAAGAGGGTGACTACTGGTACGAAACGGCGGAAGAAAATGAAGAATACTGGTAATTCTGATCTATCATAATCAATAACAATTTAAAAGATTAATAAATCAGCAAAGGAAAAATCATGAAAAAAGGACTTATGATTACAGCACTAACCGTAATGATCTTGACTTCCGGACTTTATGCCATTGATCTGCCCGCACTGATCAACAATGCGGAATTGGGTGACGTTTCAGCCCAGTTGGAATTAGGTGTGCGATACTATTATGGTAATGATGTTGGTGTAGACCTGAAAGAAGCCGCTAAATGGTTTTTAAAAGCCGCGCAAAACGGTGACGGAGAAGCACAATATGCGATCGCATATATGTATCAGGGTGGTGAAGGGATCGCGCAAGATTCTTCTTCTGCATTTTACTGGTATATGAAAGGCGCTGAAAACGGCAATACCGATGCTCAGGTCGAAACGGCTTATAACTATTACAAAGGATATGGGTGCGATGCTGATCTTGAACAATCGGCATTTTGGTACCGGAAAGCGGCAGAAAAAGGAAATAAGATTGCACAGCATTCGCTGGGATATTTGTACCTTAAAGGATATGGGGTCGAACAAAATAATGCCAATGCTGTATATTGGTTCCGTAAAGCGGTTGCACAGGAATATGAGTCTTCCTATAAGCATCTTGCCAATCTCTTGTATGACGGTGAAAATGTGACGCATGATTATGAAGAAGCATTTCGTTTATACAAGATCCTGGCAGAACAAGGAGATGATGAAGCACAATTTAATTTGGGGTTGATGTACCTGGACGGATCAGGCGTGACATCAAACAAAGCTGAAGGCTTTATCTGGATCAAAAGATCCGCCGAGCAGGATAATATTGATGCCATGTATCAATTGGGGGATATGTACAAATGGGGGATTGGCACTGCTGTCGATACGGTCAAAGCTAATGAATGGTATGATGCCGCCGAAGAAATGGAGTGGTGGTATTGGTTTTAGTCATGATCATTTAATAAATTTTATAAAGGAGGCAAATATGAAAACTACAAGGATTATTTCCATCCTTTTTGCTACGATATGTTTTTCATTTCTTTTTGCCGATATTATTTCTGATCTAAAACTAAAGGCGGAGAACGGTGAATTAAACGCTCAATTTGAATTAGGGGTCAAATATTATTTCGGGACAGACGTAGAACAGGATGATGAATTAGCTTTTTACTGGATGAAAAAAGCCGCCGAGCAGGGTGAAGCTGCCGCTGAGTATAATTTGGGCTATATGTACCAGAAAGGAGAGGGCACCGAAATAAATATAAGCCTTGCCCGGGAATGGTATGAAAAAGCTGCTGAGCAAAATTACCCAAAAGCAAAATTTCCACTTGGGTACATGTATTACAATGGAGAAGAAGTTGAAAAAGATTTTGAGAAGGCCGCCGAACTGTTTATCGATGCAGCTGAAGATGGAATTATGGAAGCTCAGTATGCAATAGCATTTATGTACATGCAGGGAGAGGGTGTGGAGCAAAACAATGAAAGGGCAATTACGTGGTTTGAAAAAAGCGCGCAGCAAGGCAGTCCCAATGCCAAGTTCTTTCTGGCAGACCTTTTATACAAAGGAGAGGGTGTACAACGTGATACGGCAAGATCTTTCAATCTGTTTTTTGATCTCGCTTCGAACGATAAAGACAATGAAGCACAATATTATTTGGCTTTGATGTATCTAAATGGCCATGGCACAGCGGTAGATTCGGGGCAAGCTTTTTACTGGATGTCTCAAAGTGCCGAATTGGAATACATTGATGCACAATATGAGCTGGCAAAGATGTATTATAATGGTATAGGTGTCGAGAAGGACTCTTCTCTGGGTGATCAGTGGCAAGACGAAGCAGAATTGAATGAGCTTTTCGAATATTTGTGGTAAATTGCGATAATAATTAAGAGGAACAAAATATGAAAAATGTAATGAAATGGTGCTTGCTGGCCGTATTAATGATGTCAATGATCACTCCGGTATTTGCGCATTGTGAAATTCCCTGTGGTATTTATGGGGATTCCCTGCGATTTGAACTTATTCGTGAGCACGTTTTAACTATTGAAAAATCTATGAAAATGATCAATGAACTTTCAACTGCCGAGCAACCGGATTACAATCAATTGGTTCGATGGGTGAACAATAAAGACGAACATGCTGAAAAAATTCAGGATATTGTAAGTCAATATTTCTTGCATCAACGGGTCAAACCGGTAAAGTCTACAGATAAAGCTGCATATACCAAGTACACAACAGAATTAGAGTTATTGCATAAAATTTCAATTTCTGCTATGAAATGTAAGCAAGGAACGGATCCGGTTCATCCGATAAAAATACGTCAGGACCTTAAACTGTTCGAGGACCTGTATTTCGGCAAGCACGAACATTAAATATATTAAGTGCAAATAAAAAAGGCTCCCAAGGGAGCCTTTTTCTATCATAAAAAGATTTATTTGAAGCTTATTTCTTTTCCCTGGATCAAGCGTTCGCGTTCGGGATCGATCATTCCGCGCCAGCTTTTATCCAGACGACCTTTATTGAAGGCGTTAATGGCATTTTGTTTATCACCAAGCATTGCGTATGCAATTCCAAGCTCAAACCAGCCGCCACCGAAATTAGCTTTTGCGGTCGTAGTCTCTTTGGCCACATCGAGCGCCTTGAGGTATTCGCCTGAGCGGTTGTAAGCAAAAGCCAAACGATAGTTGGGCAAATATTTTTGTGAGGGGTTTGAGATAAGCTTCGTTGCAGCGATCAACTGAACAATAGCTTCGGTATAGCGTCCCTGATTGTTTAGAAGTTCACCGTAGCTTTCACGAGCCGCAGGTGAATCAGGGTCTAGGGCAATAGATGTTTTAAAGTTGTTTTCTGCTTTGTCTAACATGTTCAAAGCAGTATATGTCTGTCCAAGTGTTGTATAAGATTTTGCAGAAGTTGCGTCTAAAGCAATCGACTTAAGTAAAGCGTCTTCAGCTTTTTGGTATTGTTTTGTCTTGCGATAAATACTACCTAAGTTGTACCAGGATGAACTATTGGAAGGATCATATTTAACTGCTTTTTCCATATATTCAATCGCAAGTGAGATCTCACCCGATTTCAGTTTGATATAACCAAGAACATCACAGGCTGAACTAAACTCGGGATTGATTCGCAGGCTTGTTTGTGCTTTACGTTCAGCCGTGATCAAATCACCCATTTTTAGAGCTTTTAGAGCTTCCTGTAAAATTTTACCCGCTAGAATGTTTTTTGCTTTGGCGTATTTTTCAACAGAAGGGGCAAGAATACTTGCTTTGTCAAAATTATCGCGGGCATCCTCATAATCTTCTTCCTGGATCGAAACGAAACCCAGGCGATAATATATCTCAGCGATAGTAGGATTTTTTTCGATTAATTGATTATAGATACGTTTTGCCGCATCATAGTTTCCTGCATCTACTTCACGCTGAGCATCTTTGACTTGATTGATCAAATCCCGCAATTCATCAAATTTATTGCGATAAGATTCATCTTCTTTAAATTCGATCGCTTTGCGTACTAAGGCTTGAGCTTCAGAAAGATTCCCATACATCAGTTCAATATTGTGATAGGCATATAGGGCAGGGGCAAAGGTGGAATCCTGAGCAAGAACGCCATCAAGCAATTCTTGTGCGGCGGCGGCATCAAAGTTCTCAAGCAATACCTGAGCTTGTTCAACCTTCATCTGCAGGGCTTCCTTATCTGCATCCTGGGCAAGAGCAAATGAAAACAAACTGATAACACAAAGGATCAGTATCGTGACTTTCTTAAGGTTCATGTCATTTCCTTTCATGTGAGGTGTTCTCTAAACACCTATTAGAGTACCCAGGGCGGGACTTGAACCCGCACAACTTTGCAGTTACATGGCCCTCAACCATGCGCGTCTGCCAATTCCGCCACCTGGGCTAAAACATGCAAATATATGCAGTTAAAATTTTAATTTCAAATCTTTATTTGTTTTCTGTCGGTTCTACCGGTGATGTGGGTTGTTCAACCTCAACATTGCTCGGCATTGGAAGGCCTGAAGCCTGTGTAGCGACCTGTTTGCCTGCCTGTTTTTGTACAACAGATTCGCTTGCAGGTGCATTTCGACGGGCAACAACAAGATTAATAGTCATGATCAGTACAAAAAATCCAACTCCGGCCCACTGGGTGAACTTTGATAAAAAAGTTGCTGCACCGCGACCGCCCAAAACGGAAGAACCGCCTGTCATGGCTGTCATGCCATCACCTTTGGAAGACTGCATTAATACTGACAAGATCAGCAAAATGGATGTAATAATCAGTAAAATAACTAAAAACGTGTACATTCTATATTCCTTTATGAATTGAGTTTATCTCCAGCTTCTATCATCTGAAAGAAATCGTTGACTTTAAGACTGGCACCACCAATAAGCAGGCCGTCGATATCATTCTCTGACAAGAGAGCATCGGCATTAGTCGGTTTTGCACTGCCGCCGTAAAGAATTTGCAGTTGATCTGCAGTTTCCATATCCGTGCGTTCTTCAAGGAGCGTACGAATGAAACGATGAACCTCCTGAGCTTGTTCCGGAGTAGCTGTCAAGCCGGTTCCGATCGCCCATACAGGTTCGTATGCGATAACAGTTTTCAGGATTTCTTCATTGCTAAGATCAGCAAGCGCACCAAGAAGCTGTGTTTTGATCACTTCTTCCATGATGTTTGATTCCCGCTGTTCTTTGGTTTCGCCTATACAAATGATAGGGGTTAACCCATATTTCAAAGCTTGTTTTGTCTTTAAATTAACACCTTCGTCGCTTTCGTGAAAGTATTGGCGACGTTCAGAATGTCCGAGTAATACGTGTGAGCATTTTGCATCAACAAGCATTTCCGCAGAAACGGCTGCCGTATAAGCGCCCCTGTCTTCATAACACATATCCTGAGCGGCTACATGAACAGGGGTATCACCTAAAATAGATATCATAGCGGGAATTGAAGTAAATGAAGGGCTCAAGAGAATATCGACCTTATGGCCTTGCAATCCTTTTGCCTTGAATTCCAGGCAAAACGCTTCCGTTTGACTGGCGGTTTGATTCATTTTCCAATTTCCTGCAATAAGTAATTTTCGCATAATATTCCTTAAAAGCTTTATTTGCAATTACAGTTGGGGCAACAAGGTTTTTCACTGATCTCGGCAACAGCGGGAAGTGTTAATCCCGAGATCAATTCCAAAGAAGCTCCACCACCGGTTGAAACGTGAGAGATACGGTCCGAGAATCCAAGTTTTTTAACAGCAGCGACTGAATCGCCACCACCAACTATGCTGATAGCACCCTTGTCGGTAGCTTCCGCTACCGCAGCGCAAAGAGCTTCAGTTCCTTTTGCAAAACTGGGCATTTCGAAAACACCCATGGGGCCATTCCAAAGAACGGTTTTACTGTTTGCAATGATCTCGGTGAATTGCTTGATCGTGCGCGGGCCAATATCCAGTCCGATCTGATCAGCCGGGACCTCATCCACATCAACAATAGTTGATAATGCGTCGTTGTTAAATTCACCGGCAGTGATAACATCGACCGGCAGTATGAAGTTTATCTTGGAATCCTTCACGGCTTCCAATATTTCTTTGGCCAGTTCAACCTTGTCTTCTTCAAGCAGAGATTTGCCGATCTCATAGCCCATGGCTTTGTAAAAAGTGAAGATCATGCCACCGCCAACGATCAGATTATCAACTTTACTCATCAGATGACGGATAGTATCGATTTTTCCACTGATCTTAGCACCGCCAAGAATAGCGGTGTAAGGGCGAATCGGGTCTTCAAGTTTATCTTTTAGATAAATTAGTTCTTTTTCGAGCAAAAGACCTGATACAACTGTCTTAAAATGCTTCGCAACGCCTACTGTCGAAGCGTGTGCGCGATGAGAAGTGCCGAAGGCATCATTCACATAGGCATCACCCAAAGAAGCGATCTTAGCCGCGAATTCGGGCTCATTCTTTTTCTCTTGTTTATAAAAACGAAGATTTTCAAGGAGTAAAACATCGCCGGGTTCCAGCGCAGTCGAAAATTCCCTGGCATCTTCGCCGATACAATCTGTTGCGAATTTGACATTTATATCCAGAAGTTCACTCAAGCGTTGTTGCACTGGCTTTAATGAGAATGCAGCTTCGTAGCCCTCGCCTTTGGGGCGGCCAAGATGGCTCATACAGATAACCGAACCGCCATCAGCCAGAACTTTTTTTATGGTTGGCAGGGACGATAATATACGAAAATCATTCGTAATATTTCCGTCTGCATCGATCGGTACGTTAAAGTCCACACGGATCAAAACCCGCTTGTTTGAAAAATTGACATCATTTACTGTCAAACGTGACATAAGTCCTCCACTTGCTTTAGCTTGGAAATATAACACATTTTTAGAAAAAACGAAGGACTTTTTCATTTGACAATTGATAATTGATAAGCCTTCGTTTTTTCAAGCTTCGGCATGAATACAAAGAACAATTTTGCAATACCTGATATGAACGCTACAACTCGTATCAACTGGTGCTCAATAAATTGTAAATTATTTTACAAAAAAATACTTAATGCATCAATCATTAAACAATCAGCATGTTGTATATGATAGTGATTACCGCTCTGTGGCTGTCGCCTGCAGAGTTTAATTTGCATTGTTTTTTCTGGAAAAAATATATAGATTAGCGAGTAAAAGAACAGCCACCATACATGTAAAGGGTTTATTATGGAAGTCAAACAGCAGATGATCGGAAGCACCCTGCTTTACAAATACCACGACCCCGTTTTTAACGAGATCGGGATCATTAACTATAAGCGTAATCTTGCGATATTGCTTGATAAATATCCGGTTGAAGATATCATACTTGATGTAGAGAATACAAAAATAGTTGACAATAACGGACTATCTGCCATTATGTTCGCACGTCGCTATACTCTTGCTAAGGGATGTAGCTGTGTGCTGGGCATGCCGCGGCCGAAATTACTTAGTTTGCTTAAGACGGCAAAGTTGACCGATGCTTTTAAGATCATTCAGCGCAAAGATGAATACCAAACTTATTTAAGAACCCTGGTTGAAAAGGCAGATAAGGAACGTGCCGCCAAAGAGGCTGAAAAAGCAAGAAGAACAGAAGAAGCAAGAAGAGCCGAAGAGGCCAGAAAAGCAGGAGAAGCCAGAAAAGCAGAAGAGACAAGGAAGCAAACAAGCGATGAGGCTCCCAAGGAAGAAAAAATCGAAAAACCGAAGATTGAAAATTCCAATGGCTCCAAAAAACCCAAAAGACGGATAGTTAAGAAAAAAGAATCGTGAGACGAAAGACGTTAAGCGTGAATACAAATATAGGGGTTCGACATGTCGGACCCTTTTTTATGCTCGCGGATATTTGAGAGAGCGAGATGTTGTGCAGAGTCCGGGCATCTTTCGGGAAAGTAGCTATTTACGATACAAAGCCAGATATAAAAGATGTGTAGGGAGTCGGTATACTTGTTCCAAAATAGAATGATCAGATCAGATAAGGGCATTGACAAAGCATTGGTTTGTCAAAACTATTTAGAAAATCTACGCGAATATATGACTTTATTGGCTTGTTTTGCTGATATTTTTCCGAGCAGTTTAAAATCTTTTGTAAACTCAGTAAAAAACCAATCAAATTGTTCTATTATACCCAGATCTCGTGTAATGGCAGCTCGTTGGCAGTAAGTGTGGTTCTTGCCATTCCATGCAGTATGAATATTCCCATCTAGAAAAATGGAACAGCCAAAACCTGCAAATTCTTTTTGAGCTTCGTGAAAATCGCTTTGTAAACTGTCAAAATAAGCCGCATCCAGCAATACGCCATCGGCGACCAACCATTGATTCTCCTGAAAGACTTCGATCCAAGCACTTATCAGGTTATTGGGAAGCATATTGTAGTTCAGCGGGCTTGTGAGACCCTGATACAGCTCTTTTTTAACGGTAAACGCATGGAAGCGACACAGAATACCGCAGGAATCGAGTAATGTTTTCAATAAAATGCTTTTTGTAAGGGCATAACCTCTGCCTTCAGCCAGTACTTGAGATGCAGATAGTAAAGGCTTTTTGGAGAATCCGAAAACAATATCATTTTTTACGAAATTGAGTATTCTTACGACCTTGTTTTTGTCGACCAGATTATCCCAATTTCGCTCTTTGATCAATTCACGAATGGCAGGTGCATTTATGTCAAATATTTTACTCGGATCCTGTAGCAATATTACCCCAATTCTTGTCATTTAGTCAAAATATAGGCTTTATGAATGAAAGATAAAAAGCTTTTTCATTTTCACTTTTGAAAATGATAAAAAAAGTGATATTATTTTAGCTTAAATTCAGGTAAAAAACCTCTTTTTTCTAATAATTAATGTATAATAATAATAGCTTAGTAGTACTAATATTATTATATTTAGGCATGAAAAAAATCACCTCCGCAGTTGATAGGATCGTTGCGCGAATAGCGGGCAAACAAGCCATGCTGGAATACGAGGCGTTCCGTAATTGGAATACGGTAGTTGGTGAAGTTATTGCACAGGTTTCAGTGCCTGTGAAAGTTATTAAAGGAGTGTTGTACGTCAGTGTGAAAAGCAGTACATGGCGTCAAGAATTGAGTATGCAAAAACCACAGATATTGAAGAAATTCGAAACACGATTCGGGCAGGGTGTCATCACTGATATCCGTTTTCAATGATCTGGGGAATACCACTCGTAAACATTAGTAAGGAGATATATGTACAGTAGTAGTACAAGCGATTACAAATCGGATAAGATCAAGGTATTGCAGGGGCTGGAGGCCGTGCGCAAGCGGCCCGCAATGTATATTGGGGATACCGGAAAACGCGGTCTGCACCATTTGGTGTATGAAGTGGTTGATAACTCTATTGATGAGGCATTGGCAGGGTATTGCGATAAAATTCATGTAACTGTTCATAAAGATAACAGTGTAAGCGTAGAAGATGATGGACGAGGAATGCCCGTAGATATGCATCCCACGGAAAATAAGCCGGGTGTGGAGGTCATTATGACCGTGCTGCATGCCGGAGGAAAATTTGATAAAGGTAGTTATAAAGTTTCCGGTGGGCTCCATGGTGTAGGTGTGTCCGTTGTCAATGCGCTTTCCAAATGGGTCAAAGTGACCATTTTCCGGAATAATAAAATTTACGAACAAGAATTTGCATTTGGGGACCCGATCACAAAATTGGTAGAATCCGGAAAATCAAAAAATACCGGTACGATTGTTAAATTTTTACCCGATGATTCTATTTTTACCGAAAGTGTTTTTGAATACAATATTTTACGGGAACGCTTACGTGAATTGGCTTTTTTGAATAAGGATGTTCATATAAATTTGCGTGATGAACGTACAGACAAAGAAGATGTTTTTCATTACAAGGGTGGTATTAAGGAATTTGTAGCCTACCTGAATGAAGCACGAACTTCTCTGCATCAACCTCCGGTGTACATGGAGGGTGAGCGGAATGATGTGAGTGTTGAGTTTTCATTTCAATACAATGATACCTACAATGAAAATTTCTTTTCATATGTGAACTGTATCAATACTATCGAGGGCGGAACCCATCTGACCGGTGCGCGTACTGCATTAACCCGATGCCTGAACAATTATGCGCAAAAAAATAATTTGTTCAAAACCATGAAAAATAAAAACTTTTCATTAAGCGGAGAAGATACACGCGAAGGTATCACAGCCGTACTGTCCGTAAAAATCCCCGAACCACAGTTTGAGGGACAGACCAAAACCAAACTGGGCAATGGAGAAGTAAAGGGAATTGTGGATAGTCTCGTAATGGAGCATTTGAATGAGTTTTTCGAAACCAATCCCGGTATCGCAAAAACAATTATTGAAAAATCGGTCATTGCCGCCAGGGCACGTGAAGCAGCCCGGACGGCAAGGGACCTAACCCGTCGTAAAAATGCTCTGGAGCTTGGTGGTTTGCCGGGAAAATTGGCTGATTGCTCTATTAAAGATCCCGCTCACTGCGAATTGTATATCGTTGAAGGGGATTCTGCCGGAGGTTCTGCGAAACAAGGGCGCGATCGTCGCTTTCAGGCGATCCTGCCGTTACGCGGAAAAATCTTGAATGTTGAAAAAGCCAGATACGATCGAGTACTTCAAAGCAAGGAAATCCAGGCTTTATTTACTGCGATCGGCGCCGGCTTGAGAGATGATTTTGATGTAGAGAAAATTCGCTATGATAAAATTATCATCATGACCGATGCTGATGTGGACGGTGCTCATATTCGAACCTTGTTATTGACATTCTTTTTCCGCCAAATGCGCGACCTGCTACAGTTTGGGCATGTCTATATTGCACAGCCGCCCTTGTATCGCCTGAAACAGGGTAAAATAGAACGTTATGCTTATGATGACAATGAAATGGAAATAATGCTGGCTCGCATGCGCAAAGAAAAGGCAATTAAAGTGAACCTTTCGCGCTATAAAGGTTTGGGAGAAATGAATCCCGATCAATTATGGAGTACTACAATGGATCCTGAATCGAGAACCGTTCGCCAGGTAACTCTGGATGATGCGATGGCGGCTGATCACATGTTCTCCATTTTAATGGGTGAAAATGTCGAAGCACGACGTGCTTTTATTGAGGAAAATGCAAAATACGTTAAGAACTTAGACGTATAAACACGATTCAGCATAATATTAGCTGGATGAATATTAAAAAAAAGTGAGGAAAAATTGGCTAACGAACGAATTATCCCAGTCAATATAGAAGAAGAATTACAGAATTGTTATATCGATTACGCAATGTCGGTAATCGTATCCCGTGCACTTCCCGATATCCGTGACGGATTGAAGCCGGTGCATCGCCGAATTTTGTTCGGAATGCATGAATTGGGTATGGAATATAATAAAGCTTATAAAAAATCAGCCCGTATCGTTGGTGATGTTCTTGGTAAATATCACCCGCATGGCGATAGCTCGGTATATAATGCAATGGCGCGTTTAGCACAAGATTTTGCTATGCGGTATCGTATCGTGGACGGCCAGGGAAACTTTGGATCTATCGATGGCGATAGTCCTGCTGCAATGCGATATACGGAAGCACGAATGATGCGCATGGCCGATGAGATTTTAAATGACATTGATAAGGATACTGTGGATTTTGTACCGAATTTTGATGATTCTTTGACAGAACCGACCGTGCTCCCAAGTAAAATACCCTATCTATTGCTTAACGGTGCGACCGGTATTGCTGTGGGTATGGCTACAAATATTCCACCGCATAATGTGAATGAAATTTGCAATGCAATATGTGCAACCGTTGAAAATCCGGATATTACCACCCGGGAACTCATGAAGTACGTAAAGGGACCCGATTTCCCAACCGGTGCTTTAGCATATGGAGCAGCAGGACTTTTTTCTGCATATGATACGGGAAGAGGCAAGATAACTCAACGGGCACGTGCAAATGTGGAGCAAATCCGTAATAATCGCGAGCAAATCGTTTTTACCGAAATCCCCTATCAGATCAATAAAAGTAATCTGGTAGAGCGTATAGCCGATTTGGTTCGAAGTAAAGTCCTGGATGGCATCAGTGATTTAAGAGATGAATCCGATAAAGAAGGTATCCGTCTGGTCATAGAGCTTAAACGTGATTTTGAACCACAGGTCGTCTTAAATAACCTTTATAAACACACCTATTTGCAAACGACCTTTGGCATTAATATGTTGGCGCTTGTGAAAGGGGAACCTAAAACATTGTCCCTGAAGCAGATGTTGGAACTTTTTATAGAATTTCGTCATGAAATTATTGTTCGAAGAACGAAATACGAATTAGACAAAGCAGAAGCTCGGGCTCATATTTTAGAAGGATTCAAAATTGCTCTTGACAATATCGATGAAGTCATTGCAATCATTAAAAAATCTTCCTCGGCAAACAGCGCACGAAAAAATCTAATGGCGCGTTTTGAATTTTCCGAGCTTCAGGCACAATCGATCCTTGAAATGCGCTTGCAGAAATTAACGGGATTAGAACGTGAAAAGGTCATACAGGAATATATTGAAATTCTGAAACAGATAGAGAAATTCACATTTATCTTAGAGAACAAATCCAAGCGCATGGAAGTTCTGGTTGAAGAAACCCGTGAGATCCAGGAACGATATAGCGATGAACGCCGCACGGAAATGATCATGGATGCAGGCGATTTCTCCATTGAAGATATGATAGCTGATGAAGAAATGGCCATCACCATTACCCATAATGGCTTTATCAAACGCACGCCGGTCAATGTGTATCATGCACAACGACGCGGAGGTGTAGGCAAACTTGGGGCTACTTCAAAAGATGATGATTTTGTTGAAAATCTTTTCATTGCTTCTACACACGATCATTTGATGTTCTTTACCAATTTGGGTAAGGTATACTGGTTGAAGGTACACGAACTTCCGCAGGCGGGTCGTGCAACCCGTGGCCGTGCGATCGTGAATTTGCTGGAGTGTGAAAAGGATGAAAAAGTTCGTGCTTTCCTCAATATCCGTGAATTCACAGAAGATAAATTTGTTGTCATAACAACAAAAAAAGGTACAATCAAGAAAACAAAACTTGATGCTTACAGTCGTCCGCGCCGTACCGGTATTATTGCAGTCAATCTTGTTGATGGCGATGATATTATCGGCGTAGATATCACTAACGGGGAACAGGATATCATCCTCGGAACACGCAAAGGTAAAGCAATACGCTTTAATGAAGCACATGTCCGCGATATGGGACGAAGTGCAACCGGTGTTCGTGGTGTGACGTTGGAAGATAAAGATGATGCTGTTGTAGACATGGTTGTTGTAAAGCGTGAAGGCGCTACCGTTTTGGCGGTAAGTGAGCATGGCTATGGTAAACGCTCCGATATTATTGATTACCGTATTACCAATCGTGGCGGCAAGGGTGTGATCACCATTAAAACCACACCGAAGGTTGGCGAGATGGTTGCCCTTAAAGAAGTTGTAGATTCCGATGATCTGATGATCATTACCACTAACGGACTTCTGATCCGTCAGCATATCAATCGTATCAACACCTTGTCAAGAAATACTCAAGGTGTACGCTTGATCAATCTACATGATAATGATCAAATTTCCGCGATCCGTTATGTCATGGAATCGGATGAAAAAGAAGATGAATTACCGGAAATGACAAGTGAATAAATGATCAAAGACAGACTGACAGTTATCCGCGAGGATATCAAACGCTTTAGTCCGTACCCGGATCGGGTGCGGATCGTAGCAGTCAGTAAAAAACAGTCAATTGAAAAAATGCGTTCTGCCGTAGAAGCAGGGATCACAGATCTTGGTGAAAATCGCATTCAGGACGCATTGGATAAATTCTCTGTAGAACCATTTGAGGGGATTGCACGTCATTTCATTGGCTACTTGCAGTCGAACAAAGCAAATAAATGCTTGCAGAATTTTAATTGGCTTCATAGTTTGCAAACAGAGAAACTTGCTAAGCTAATTGCAGATAGTGACAGCCGGATAAAATGTCTTATAGAAGTCAATATATCCGGTGAAACGAATAAGTCCGGTTTACTTCCGGATCAACTTTCTACCTTTTTAAATAAGGTCAGGGAATTTCATGGATTGGAAGTTTGCGGACTGATGGGCATGGCGGCATTTACGGAAGATGAAGCTGAAATTCGTCGTTCATTCGCACTATTGCGATCGCTGGCAGAAGAATATAAAGTACTGGAAACTGCTCATTTTAAAATGGATGAATTGTCCATGGGTATGACCCACGACTACCGCATTGCCCTAGAGGAGGGTGCCACTTTTCTGCGTATCGGGACCGGGATATTCGGGCCAAGGAGTTATTAATGGATTGGATAGATCTATCGGGACTTGAAAAACCTGATATTTTACCGGCAAAGTGGACATTCCGTTCAGTAAAGGAACATTTATCTGCAAAAGAAACGGCAGAATACGGTGATACGCTTTTATTGACACTGTGTTCGGATAATGTGGCGGAGAGCGAAATGGTTGCAGTGCGTGATCATATCAATGTGTCCGGTCACAATCCTTTGCGCGGGCATAATGATAATGATCATGGCGTTAGATTTCCAGATATGTCGCATCCTTATGCCATCGCGCCGAATTTGAAAACTGATGATGCTATTGTAATAAGAGCAGGACAAAATGCCGAGTATCCGGTTAATGTTTTAGAAGCCGGCGAGATCGTTTATCAAACTATTCTTGCGAAGCATCAGATGAAAACTGTTTATGCCGTGATCTACGGTAAAAAGATCAAGGCATACAATATTTTAAAATTATTTCAGGGAGAATAACATGCATAAAAATTCAATGAACAAAGTGGTTTTAGTTGGTCGATTGGGACAGAATCCGGAACAGCGGGCTATACCTAGCGGAACTTCTGTAACCAATTTTTCAGTTGCTACGAACGAAACAAGAAAAAATCCAAACGGTGAATATATAGATACCACCGAATGGCATCGTTGTGTAGCTTGGGGTAAAACCGCTGAATATATCGGCAGCTATTTCACCAAGGGTCGTTTGGTTTATGTAGAGGGTCGTTTACGGACTCGAAAATGGAACGATAATAATAATGCTACTCATTACACGACCGAGATCATGGTAGATACTGCAATGCTGCTCGATCGCGCACAACAGGCAGATGCGGGTGGCGTTTATGCTCCTCAAGCTAATAACAGAGCATCACAGGCTCCTTCGTCAACTCCGGAAGAACCGATGATGCCTGAAAACGAAGAAGAATTGCCTTTCTAAGGGATATATATGACAGAACGTGAATTTCAAAATACTACTTTAACCCAGGAAGATGAGCAACAATCCATTGTGCTTTGTCCCATATGCGGTGAGCCGGTTAACAATCATTCGGCCGAGGAATTGTATACTGTGGATATTGTTGAAAGTGACTTCAGAATTCGTACGCTGGATGACGATATTCTGGATACCTGGTTAGTGTTTTGTCATCACTGTTTTTATGTGACACATGACTTTACGCAGATCCCTAATGAAATAGGTAAAGTGCAGAATGTAATAGAATCCGATATGTATCGGGATAAATTCACCGATACAAATCCAACGACTTTGGAACTTTTTGAAATTTATCTTTTCATGCTTGAAGAAGTAAAGGCTTTGCCCACTGTTTTTGCAGATACATATTTGCGTATGTCCTGGTTATATGATGATGACGGAAACGATGTTTTGGCATCTGAATTCAGAGAAAAAGCGATCGTGAGTTTTGCTAAAGCTCTGCTTCTTGGAGATATGGATGAAAAAGACGTATCGATGATCTATTATTATATTGCTGAACTCAGTCGAAGAAAAGGTGAATTTGACAGAGCAAAAAAATCTTTGCTAAAAATGGACATGGAAATACCTATGTTCAAAAGACTTTTTGATATGCAGTCTGTTCTGATTCGTGATCGCAATCAATCGGCGGTTGTTATGCCGCGAGAGGAGAATTTATGATGATGATCAACTATCCGGAATTCGAAGCTATGCTCCTGGAGCAAGAAGCTGGTGCAACGACAATACTTTTTAAATATATTCATATTTTGACTCGGTATTTTACCGAGAACAACGAATTATCGCCCGATGCACAGCGAGAAGCTTTGGACTATATTTACAATGAAACACGGTCCGCCCATCCACTTATTGCTATTTTTCCAAACATGCAGGCATATATGCTTAAGAAAATTGAATCCGGTAAAAACATTCCGGATATTATACAGGAATATGGGAAAAAAATCAAAGAGAACAATTATAAAACTGTCCAAACAACGGTTAATAAGCTCATCAAAGACGGGTCAAAGATATTTACATTTTCCCACAGTTCTGTTGTTCGTAAAGCTATTATGGAAGCCGCACAAACAGGGAAACGTTTTGAGGTGATACTTACAGAGGCTCGTCCGGTGGGTGAGGGCTTGTCTTTGGCAAAATTTCTCGGACGTGCCGGCATCCCCGTTTCACTTTATACGGATGCGGCCATGGAGCTGGCAATATCCCGTTGTGATATTGTTTTAGTCGGTACAGATTGGTATTGGCATCGTGGTTTTGTTAATAAGATAGGGACCCACTCTGCCCTGAGAATTGCTGATGAGCGTGAAAAAGGGTTTTATGTTTTAAGCGACAGCAGTAAATATATGAAAACACCTCCTTCGGATTGGTCCAGGGACAGACATCCGGAATCTCAGATATTGATGGAAAAAATTGAAAATGTAACTGTCAATAATCCCTATTTTGAATCTATATGGTTTAGGGGTGTAAGCAATATTATTATTGATGGCGAAATGAAAGAATTTAATAATAAGAATGAAATCATCTAATGGGAGATATAAAAATGTCTCAATATTACAATTACAAAACCGCATTATTGATTTTGCTTATGAGTTTGGTTGCCTATCTTATTCTTATTCTTGGTTTATATTACAATGACTCACTGATGGGAAATACCCCCCAGGCAGCCCGTTACATAGTACTTGGTGTTTTTCAGTTGTTGTTATTGGTTCCCTTGCTTCTTTATGTGATAGGGAACGGTAAATCCGTAAAACATGCTTTTCGATTGCGCCCCATGTCTTTAAGGGCTTTAAGTGATGTCATTTTTATTGCTATTGGTATGTTCATTTTGGTTGAAAGCGTACAGTATCTGATAGAGTTGTTCGTAGGACCCGAGTCTTTTATTAATAACGATCTTAGTGTCCGCTATTCTTTGAATTACTTATTGATCGTCCCGGTTGTTGCTATTATTACTCCTTTTGTTGAAGAAAGCATTTTCCGTGGATATTTGCTCAGGAGCATGATCCGAAATAAATATTCACCTGTTCTTGCAATTATTATACAAGCCTTGCTTTTTACAGTTATTCATTTAAGTTTCCGCAATGCACCGGCAATTTTTATTGCAGGAGTTATTTTAGGTTATGTGGCATATTCCTTTTATTCTATTATTCCGAGTATTATAATTCACAGTATTTTTAATATACTGATTCTTGTTGATATTAATGTTCCCCGTATTCGCGAAAGTGTCATGTACGGAAGGGCATATATCCCATGGCTGATCTTTGCCGGAGGGTCATTATTATTTCTCATTGGCATTGTAAATATACGCAGGAATATTCAGGTACACCGTAAACGCAGAAATGAAGAGGAAGGAGTAGGCGATGAGAAATAATGAAGTTATCCTCCTTGTAGATACATACCGGAAATTACACCGGCGTAGTGCAAAAGTCAATCTGGTCAATATTATAGATAAAACACACCCGGCCGACTTGGCTTTACTATTTCGCTCGTTTACACAGCATGAACGCCTATATTTCTTTTCACTTACAAAGGATAATGAAAAAAAAGCGGAAATACTGTCAGAGGTTGATGACAACATCAGTGTAGAAATACTACAATCTCTGAAACGTGAAGACATTATTCAAATTTTTCGAGAAATGGATTACGATGATGAATCCAATATTCTTCGTCTTTTACCTCAGGAAGAACAGCAAGAACTTCTGAAGTTAATGAAGAAAGAAGAGTCTCAGGAAATTGAAGCTCTAATGGGTTATGACGAAGATACCGCCGGTGGTATAATGAACCCTGAAGTGTTTCATTTATTCGAAGATTATACCGTTGCACAGGCAACTGCAGAAATTCAGAAGAGCGCCGATACCGAAATGGTTTTTTATATTTATGTAACAGATGAACGCACACACCTTATTGGTGTGGTTTCATTGCGGCAACTTATTCTTAATGACCCCCATAAAAAATTATCAGAAATAATGGTTGAAGACGTCATTAGTATCCGACCGGAAACTGACCAGGAAGAGGTAGCGCGCATTGCCTCCCGGTATAATTTTATTGCCGTCCCCGTTGTTGATGATGGAAATAAATTAATTGGTGTTGTTACTGTTGATGACATTATTGACGTTTTACGGGAAGAGGCAACCGAAGATTTGCTCCAAATGGCGGGTTTAGGGCGCGATACGGACATTATTTTGAAATCTACATGGGAAACGATCAAGAGACGCTTTCCCTGGCTTCTGGCAACCTATATTGGTGGCTTGATCGCCGCAATGGTTATTGGCGCATTTCATGATCTTCTTGGATCCTTTGTTATTTTAACATCATTTATTCCGGTTATTGCGGGTATGGGTGGTAATATAGGGACTCAAAGTTCAACCATTATCACACGGGGTTTATTAACCGGTCGAGTGAATCCGCATACCAGCGGCAAGATCATCTTTAAAGAATTGCGCGTTGGAGCCATATTGGGCACGATATACGGACTTGTATTGGGCGGCATTGCTTTTTTAATGACCTTCATTCTCCATACAAACGGTTACAATTATTCACTTGTGAACTGTATTGAGTTAAGTATAGCGATCGCAATAGGTATTGTTATCTCTATGTCTCTGGCAACATTTACGGGAAGTATTGCACCGATCATTTTAAATAAATTAAAAATTGATCCTGCCGTTGCAACCGGTCCTTTTGTTCAAACCACAATCGATATTCTGGGTATTTTGATCTATCTGTTGATCGCTACCGGTTTGATTCATTTTCTCTAAGAATTAATGAAAAAGTACATTTTACTTATATTTACTTTAGTCACGGGAATGCTTTGGGCGTCCGATACTCTTTTTTTTAAAGTTACTTTGCTTGGAATGCATTGTGCAAATGTTGAAGTAATCGAAAATCAAATTGATGAAAATGTCACCGAGATCATCTATCATGCTTTCACCATAGGCGGTTTTCATAAGATCTATGAAATTGATAATTGGTATTATTATTATGCGGACAATTCCTTATCGCACATAGATTCGCTGAAAAAGAAAATCAGTAATAAAAATATGCGACAAAATTATCGTGAAGATATTTATAATGATACCATTCACTACAGCGGATTTCATGTGCTGGAAACTCCGAAACCGGTACACCATGTTTTATCATTTTTGATCTATTTGCAGCATTATCCGGATAAAATAAAGAGTGGGCAGCGGTTTCCTTTTTTCATCACCGATGAAGGCGATCTGTATCATCCGGAGATCACAGTCCAACCAAATGGCAAGAAGCAACAAGATGATATTTATTTTTCATTGGTGCATGTAGCCGGTGAAGAGATACTCGAACCAACCGATGTTTTCAATTGGATGATCTGCGCCGGGAAGGGTACAAAAATGCTATCCTATTCGTATGAGGATAATACAATTACTGAGGGTGCTTTCTCTTTGGGCTGGGGATTGCATCTTCGCGCCAAACGAGTGTATAAGTAAGCAATAGAGCAGTAGGGTACTGGCGTGAATAATTAGCCTGCTTGCCATCTGTTCACAGATAAACGCATATTTACTATCATTCCAATGAAATCATTATATTGTTTATCAAATTTCTGATGCTCATGTTCGGTAATAAAATTACATTTAAATGCGTAATCCAACCAGTTTCGCGTTTCGGCGGCCTCAGCTTCACTATCACTTAGTTTTGAAATAAATGATTTTAGATATTTTCTTTTTCTAAAAGCTTCAGCAATATTGCTACTTAGTGATCTTGAAGATCTTCTTATCTGGTCTGTAAGTGAAAAAATTTTCTCTCTTGGGAATCTCTTTGTGATTTCATATAGTTCCATGGAAACACTGATCGAAATTTGAGATACTCTAAAATCACGATGAGAATTAACAAGAACCATTTTGTCCTCCACATTATCATCACCTCTCAATTACGCTATTGCTCTACCGCACTCTCGCTTTATTGCATTAATAATTTAAGAAATTACTTCTATAATTACACTTCAGAAAAATATCTTGTGACGTGGAACACAATATCTCATTTATATCTTTTGTCGTTTTCAATGTGTCGCTATATTTCGGGGAAGTAAAATTAATTAGGACTAACTATGAAGATACTACGTATTATGTTAATAGCTGTCTTGCTTTTCTCACGGGGCGTAAGCCAAATCCTGGTTGTTGAAGGCAATGCCGGACAAAAAGAATATGATTTGGGGTCACTTGAACAGATCCGTTTTTCGGAATATGATTCTTTGTCCAATGCCGCACTGAGTTTTCATACCGTGACCGGTGTTAAACAAATATGTCTGGCTGATATTGACGCCATAGAGCTCGGCGACGATAACATGCAAATTCATCATGGTGGATTGGTCACTACATTTCGTCAAGCCGATATTGATCATATCGATATTTCACCCGTTACCTTGCCTGATCGACGGGATGGTGCGAGAAGCGGTTCAGAATTCATGGAAGATATTCTGGGAACCACTTTTCAACAACGAGAACCCTATATTCTTACAGAATTCTTAAATGGAAATATTCCGGATATTTTGAGAAATTTCATAACGCTTACATCAACGTTTAAAGATGCAAACGGTATAGATCATACAGTGGAATATGATGTAATGACCGATTACCTTTCTATCGGGACAAACGATGATTACTGCCGTATCCCGATGGGACCCTCGACCGCTCAGAGGATCGCAGATGCATACGGCTGTATCTTGACAACCAGAAAACTTTGTGATGATATATGGCAGCATGCGAGCGTACATCTGGATCCGATCCCCTATTATCCGGTCGCTGATAATAATTCACAAGTTTATAAATTTATCGAGCACAATACGGACATCAATGCCGCCAGAGAAGTGGCGGGCGGCGAGATCCACGAGCTTATTGCCGGGATCAAGAAAGATGTGGTTATTTGTAATGGAATAAAGACCAAGCCGGGCTATGTTGCGATCTACGGTTGGCATTATCTGACGGGCATACGCATTCAACCTCTTTATATGGGCCATATCGATTGGTATGTTGATTATAGCCATGGTATTCGCTTACTCAATTCGATCGTTCGGGTTGACGGTGAGGCAATGAGTGCGTATGGTATCCTTCAAGATCCCATACTATATAAATTACTCAGCGATGAAACAGGCATTATGCAGCTTCCGCGCTACAGGTATTAGGAAATATCAATGAAAAAAACGATCATTATTTTTCTGCTGCTTGCCGCTATATTGTCTGTCACATTTGCTCAAAATATGACATTGCACTTTACTAACGGTACTATCGATACTGTACAGCTTGACGATGGTTTTCAACTGTATTTTTCCGATACGGTAAATACGGTTGCGCGATTACAGGCACCGGTGAACGGGGCAAGAAATGTTGCACAACGTCCGGAGTTTTCCTGGCGCCACGTTCCCGGAAGAGAATTTGAGTTATTGATCTCAGATGACGATGCTTTTAGTGATACTCTCTACCATTTTACTCACATTGATACCAATAGCTATGTATGTGAAATAACCCTGAATGTTCAAACGCGATATTACTGGAAAATTCGAATACATGGAGAAGAGCTTTGGACAGCTTCCTGGTATTTTACAACCTATATGCCATCATTTCCTGAAAAAATATATTCCCTGGCCCTGTTGCCGGCAGATAGCTTTGGAAGTATTCAATTAAAAACCCACTATCCCGCAGAAGTTGATTCTTTTATGGTCATTTATGGCTTTGACGGATTATCTTTTTCCGATACGGCATATTGCGATACTGCGGATATGTTTATTAACGGACTAGATGCAGACAGCTGTTACTACATGAAGGTTGCAGCCGTGAATGGTGCCGGGACCGGACCCCTGTCCGACGTGCTTGCCATCTCAGTATCGACCGTGGTACAGCCGGTGCTGATCGTGAATGGCTTTGATCGCACGACGGCCGGGAACAGTCATGATTTTATTCGTCAGCATGCAGAGGCGGTTTTGGCGCAAGGTTATACCTTGGTTTCGGCAACGAACGATGCCTTGACTGACGGACTGCTTAGTTTTCCTTATTATTCCGAACTAATTTATATTTTGGGTGAAGAAAGCACAGCTGATGAAACGTTCAGTAATGCCGAACAGGATATCATTGAAAATTATCTTACGAGCGGCGGAAAAGTTTTCATTTCAGGCGCGGAGATCGCATGGGATATCGACTATAAAGGCAGTGTCTCAGACAAAGCGTTTTGTCATAATTATTTGCATCTGGCTTATGCCCAGAATGCACCCAATAACGCCACGGCAACTTATTACAACGTTAATGTTGTCGGTGATACGATTTTCTCGGACTTGTCTTCATTTTTTTTGATAACGGCACACACGGTACTTACGATGTTCGCTATCCGGATGTCTTTACACCCATAAATGATGCACGGATATTTCTAAAATATACCGGGTGTAATACAGGCGCAGCCGGAATCGTTTATGAAGGCATATTCCCGGGCGGCTCTCAAGCCGGGAAGGTCATGGTACTCGGCTTTCCCTTTGAAACAGTATATCCCGAGGAAAAACGAAACGCACTTATGCGTGAGTTCTTTCAATTTTCCGAGCAGGGGCTGGATGTCAATGATGAACTATTTATTCCGGCGGAACATCGTTTGGATCAAAATTATCCCAATCCATTTAATCCAAGAACGTTGATCAGTTTTCAGATATCATCGTTGGCTAAAGTGAATCTCAGTATTTTTGATATAAAGGGTACTTTGGTTGAACAATTGATCAACGAGAATATTGATGCGGGAAAATATGAATATAATTGGGATGCTTCGCCACAGGCCTCAGGCGTTTATTTGTGTGTTATGAGCGTAAATGATCAAATAATTGACTCGAAGAAGATAACTCTTTTAAAATAAAGTATGATAAAAAACAGTAGAGACAAGGTCGCCTGTTCACCATAGCCTTGGCGAAGGTGAGCCTTGTCTCTAAATTATTGAATTATTATTTAAGATCTTGGTTAATTCAGTTTTTCAATAACCGCTTTCAGCGATTCAAGGGCATCTTCCGGTAATTTATCCATGCCGCCTTTTTCGGTATCGCGGGAAGCAATATAATTGATACGATCATTAAAGCGGGCAATGAATTCCTTTCGGTATTCCGAATTATCCAATGAAACATCAAAACCTTCGATCTCCATGGTCTCGATATCTTCAAATGGACCCCAGGGCTTAAATGCGGCTTTCTTTTCAATGATAGATTCGATAATGCCCAGCGTATGTTTGGGTTCGACCTTTTTGCCCATAAAGAAACCGGTATTTAGCACATAGCAATCAACGCCATCTTCAATGAGTTTTTTAAAGCGGGAATAATCCAGCTCGAGAGCATATGTCCTGAATGGATTTGCATAGGGTTCAACGACAAGAGCATTGGGATCCACACCGGGGGCCAGACGCTCGGCAGAGGTTCTTTTGGTTGCTAACGTAGCACCCATAGCCGATCCCAGAGAAGCGCCATCCAATTTGATGATAGGTGGAATGGTTGGATCTTTCATTAACCAGAAAATTGAATTGATAGGATCATTGATACGGTCTACGCGATTGGGTGTCCAGAATTTCGATTTAACGGCACGGCCGTTGCCATTGCGCAGGTCTTCTGTGACCGGATATACTTTTCCATCCGCGTATTCAATGGCGCCATTGTTCTGTAAGGTAAGAATGAATTTATTATCCTCACAATTCATCGGATAATCCTGGGTTTTATCAAAATATGCGGGTTCTAAAGCGATAGAATATTTCTTGTCCGCATTGATAATGAAAGCATCGTCATGCAGGACGGTCACATCATATTTATTATCATGTTTGGCATGAGTGATCGTGGATTTGCCCGAGCCGGATAAACCAAAAACAGCGACGGTATAATTATGGTCTTTTCCAAGATTGTAGCGTTTCAAACCACCGTGACAGGAAGCATAACCGTTTCGTGCAGCCGTGCCCCAACCGAGTGTAAGAGTGCCTTTTTTGTGTTCACCGAAATACCGCATACCCAATAATACGGCACAATTATATTCAGGATCAAAAAAGGTCATTCCAAGCGGGTGATCTTCGTGTTTCCATTCGGGATCTGAAAAAATAAATACATCGCCTTCCATTAATTCGCGGGAATTGGCATAATGAGTTTTGATCTCATCACTGAAGTATTGAAAATTGAGCATCCATGATAAAAGTATATTTTCATGGTTTTCTGGAATAAGCAGGTGAGCTTTTACCATGAAATCTTCATCCAGTCCGATAACAGTCTCAGCGTGGTACATCTTGCGATATCGAGTACCGTAGACCGCTTCACGGATCTTGGCTGAATATTCTTTTATGTCCACATTGGGTTCGCCTACTATTCGACGTGCTGCGGCACAACGACCAAATACCGTACCGTCGTTAAATAGAAGTACGTTGGCATCTTTAGGAAGACCCTGTTCTTCCGGTCGGTGAACAGGCATGCCGGTAAGCTCGATGGTACCGGGTGAAAGACGGGCTAATGAATAAGCTTCAGCTACAGTTTTCACCGGGATAACATTGTTGCCGACAAATGCAGTTGGAATGGCCGTCCGGATTATTGATGTGATCTTTTTAAATTCTTCATTTTTCCGATAACGGCGAATCGTTGACATGGTGTTACTCCTATTTTATATTAAGTGTTTTCTTTACACTCCAGCTAAAGCTTTTCAAATAAT
>JAIPIT010000021.1 GCA_021734505.1 Fidelibacterota bacterium
CCCTTTGACCGTTCCGGTGGCATGACAATTGCTTAGGGGCGTGTTTGAATTCTGCGCCGCAATAGCTCCGCACTTTTGCTGATCGCCGGTAATGCTGATAGAAACATCCGATAATGTAAGGTTTAAAATACCGGCATTACTGGTTGCGCCGAAAAAACCTTGAACATGATCGGCCCTGCTAATTGTCAGTCCGCTAATTGAATAGCCCCCACCATTATAAGAACCAATGAAAGGATTGCTTCCCGTACCAATAAGGGACCAACCGCTATTGCTGTTCCATGTAGCGGTACTCGAGGCGTCAATATCCGCGCTCTGTAAAAAGTCCTTATCCCAGGATGTGGGATTCGTACTGATCCATAGCAAGTGATTTAATGTCGATATGATGTAGGGATCTACGGAAGTTCCGGAGCCCGGAGGGAGTGTCCCGTCCGCCATGGTTGTTTGCGTAAACAATAACGCTAAAATGAGAAACAAAAATAACTTTTTCATTCTACACCTCATTTTCTAAGTTACGGAAAGTGTTATATTCCCGTGTCGTTATGAATATGTAAAAACAATTATCCTCATTCAGACCTAATAACTAACTAATTATTAAATTATAAATGTATTTTTTAAAAAAGGGAAGTTTTTTATTAAAAAGGTCTAAAATTAAAAAGGCCGTTATAAATACGGCCTTTTTATATATAAAATTCCTTTAATTTTATTTTAATAACATTACTTTTCTCATATCACTTTTCACACCCGAAATGATCTTAACAAAATATATCCCCGATGCGACATTTTCTGCTTGCCACTGCAGTTCATAGTTGCCGGCATTTCTAAATTCGTCATCAAGAATAGCAACGGTTTGTCCGGTAAGGTTTAATATCTTGATGGTCGTAGGTGCTGCTTCGTATAGATCGTATCTAATAGATAAAACCGGATTGAATGGATTAGGATAGGTTTTGCTGATCCCGAATGTCATCGGTGTTAATTCATTGGAAGGTTCAATGTTAATACTCAGGCTCATCAATTCATTGATCTCATTGCTTTCGCTGATATCGCTTATTCTGTATTCATAAGTTTGACCTGCGATCACATCGCTGTCTGTAAATACATAATCGTGTGTTTCACTTGTCGTTCCGTGCCCGGTCAGTTCGAGATCATTCAGGTAATTTGCGATCATTTTCCAATCCGAGTCCCCGATTTTACGTTCAAGCATAAAACCCAAGTTCTGAGTTTCGCTTTCTGTTGACCATGTCATATTGATCACTCCCTGATCATGAACAGCGTCAAATGATACAAGCGTTACCGGCAGAGGCGTATCGCTGTAATTGTGAGTAAAATCTTCCCAGGACTGGAAAGGATAACCGTCATGTTCGCTATTGTTGATTCCCCAGTAATTATCCGTACCGTTCACCGTTTCTTCTGCAAAATCCCATCCGGCATCGGTATAAGTAGACAATGTTTTCATCTCAGCAGTGGTTTTGCCGGTACCCGCGGCACTGCTAGCATTACCGGATGCTTCCGTATCCCAAAAACAGGCCGTGATCTCGGCACCGGGATCTCCGAAAAATTCATCTTCCGGAGCTGCATGTCCGATTAAACCGCCCACATTGGATGTTCCGCTGACACTGCCGGTTGAGTAACTGTTTGTTGTCGATGTACCGCCAAAAGCACTCCCGATCAAACCGCCTACATAGGTAACCCCGCTTACATCTCCGCTTGCGTAACAATTACTTAGCGTGCCACCGCCAAAAAGACCATTCAATCCTCCGGCATATTGTCCACTGCCTGCGACTGTTACCGTTGAAAAACATTCAGAGATCGATCCATTTGCCATTTGACCGACGAGTCCTCCGACATAATTGACACCGGACACTGAGCCGGATGAAGAGCACTGATTCACGTCACCGCTCATAAGATAGCCAACAACAGATCCCGAACTACCATCACCGGTAATATCCACATTCGTCAAATGCACGTTAGATATCAAGGTTCCAGTATTCGTCCATCCAATAAATGCAACTTTATCCGTTGTAGGTCTGTTAATGGTAAGATCAGAAATTAAAAGATCATTTCCATCGTATGTACCATTGAATTTTATTGAGCTATTGCCGATCGGTGTAAACCCGGCCCCACCGTCCCAGCTGTCAGTCGCGGTAGCCATGATATCGCTAATTTGTTCATGATCCGCACTCCAGAGTTCGGAATTCTGTGAGAGCCAATAAAGCTGGTTCAACCCGTTTATCTGATAGGGCGTCGTCGAGCCATCCCCGGCAGGTGTAAGATTATCTCTGACCCAATCGCTGTTATCCATATTAACTAAGGTTCCAGTATTTCCGTTTCCGGTATTGTCAGTTAGAGTGATGCCACTTCCATTACTCATTTTGTAATAGGAGACCAAGCCGCTCTGAGCACTGACATCCTCGCACATATATTCTCTCAGCTGATCTTGTGTACGAGCAGTAGTCCAAATCCTTAACTCATCAATTATACCATGAAAATACGGCACACCACTCCCACGTCGGTCACTCCCGATATAAAAGCTGCTAGCAAGCGTAATATTAGTGCCCGCATCCACCTGACTGACATCCAATACGCCATCGACATATAGAAATACGCTGTCTGCGCTAACATCACGAATAAAAGCGATATGATGCCAAGCGTTATCGCGCAAATCCTTACTCCCCAATAAATTCCACTCTCCGGCATTCCAGTAAAAACGTAATTGTCCGCTACTGTAAATTTCCCAGTTAACATTCGGTGAATCTTGGTAATTACCCAATAATACTCCAACACGCTCACCGCTGATAAGATTTCCACTATTAATAACAGGGATCTTTACCCAAGCTTCAACGGTATTACTACCGTTCCCGATATTGAGTACACTTGATAATTGAACATGATCATTAAGTCCATCAAATTCCAATGCACTTTCTGCCATTAATGGTAAAATCACACACATACTAAACAATACTACTAACAACGACCGTTTCATTTTGACTCCAGTTAATAGGATATAAATATCCATATGCTGTAATTAAAACAGAATTTATTATTGACATGAATGATTGAACATTCTCTCTCGTCTCAATAATCCCGAATTAACATACAATGAAAAGGAATAATTAAAAAGTTAGTTTTTAGTTAATAAAAAAGACCGTCTTCTGACGGTCCTTTTTTCAAAATGAGTAAAACGATATATTATTTATCTTTCTTCAGGCACATGAACCAATCCAGACAGTATTTACCTTCTTCTTTTGATTCGACGCGATCTTTTGCCGTACCGCATGAACCGGGAGGAGGAATGATCACATCATCACCGGGCTGCCAGTTCGCCGGTGTTGCAACGCCGTCTTTATCTGATTTCTGCATAGCAATGATCAAGCGTTTGATCTCATCCATATTACGTCCGTTTGAAAGCGGATAGTAGATAACCGCACGGACCTTAGCTTTAGGATCAATAATGAATACGGCGCGTACTGCCTGGGTCGAAGAAGCGTTCGGCTGGACCATACCGTATTTTTTAGCGACATTCATTTTAATGTCTTCGATCAAGGGGAAAGTGATCTCAATATTTTTCATCCCTTTGTATACGATCTTTTCATTGATCGTCCTTAGCCATGCAATATGAGCATACAGACTATCAATGGACAGACCGATCAATTGGGTGTTCAGAGCATCAAATTCGCCCTGCATATTGGCAAAGGTCATGAATTCGGTTGTACAAACCGGAGTAAAATCAGCCGGATGGCTAAATAATACAACCCATTTGCCTTTGTAATCCTCGGGGAAGTGGATCACTCCCTGTGTCGTTACCGCTTCAAACGCCGGAGCATCATCGCCGATCAACGGCATGGTGTAGACTTCTTTTACTTGCTCTTCCATGGTAATTCCTTCTTGTTTTGGTTGTAAAATTATTCTCTCTTCTCTTTTCTCCCTACTCTCATCACAGGAGCTTCTCTCTCTCTTTTATACATTCTTCACATATACCCATGTAGCTAAGATTAATTTCACGAATATTATGTGGGGTTTGCTTGTTTGCCGCTTTGACCATATCCGGTATTTCAATTTCTCTCATATCAAAAATACTTCCACATTCTGTGCAACAAAAATGTGTATGGGGTTTAGTTACACCATCATAACGATCAAAGGTAGAACCCGAACGTAATTTTTTTAACAATCCCTGCTCTTCAAGTATTCCAAGATTACGATAAATCGTTCCAAGGCTTAAAGAGGGAAATTCAGGTTTTAACTGATCATATATCCAGTTGGCAGTTGGATGTGTATCCGTATTGCACAGGACCTCTAGGATTCTAGTTCTTTGTTTCGTATTCCGGTATGTCTCTTGTTTCATTTTTCTTCCTTATTCATAATCATTCCGATTACTATTATAGTATACATTGTTCATAAATGGATGTCAAGAATATTTTAAAAAAAAAAATAAAAAAAGGAGATGCAACCTCTGCATCTCCCTGAATGATCTGCAATATCACGTTATTATAAAATAAAAAATAAGATAAGCATGACGATCAATATAACGATACCAATCATCATCAAAGATGAATATATGCCTTTCTGTTTGGATTTGGCTGCATCAATAGTTATAGCCTTATTTTCATCAAGATCACCGACGGCTTCTTCCAGTTCTTTGACCTGCAAGTGATAAATCGGGTACTGAGCGGCATAGGCAATAATAAATGCCAATGTAATAAAGACCAAGATCACGGGATCGTTGAACATCAATTCACCGTATTTATAATGGAAGTAATAACAATTTCCGGTGAAAACGAATAAGGGTGCGGTCAAAGCGCCCGAGATCATGTTAAGCCTGTAGGTGGATTTCATAAAAGTCAGTTTTCTTTCAAGACGCTTCACGATCGGTAGATCCGGTGATATTGCGTCCAGTTTTTTCTTACTGACGATCCCGATTGCGACCATCAATATTAATAAAATGAGCGAAATGATCGTCAATAAGACATATGACGGATCGAAGCCGGAGGTTATAAATAAAAAGAAGGCCGCTATTGCGATCACGAATTTGATGATGATATCAATGGTGATACCAACCCTCAGCCCTTTGCTTATTCTGTCCGATGTCCTTTTACGATGATGGTTCACATCCCAAGTCCCCTGATCGGGAATGGTTTCGTTTGCTTCTTTCCATAAGGTTCTTAATTCGTCATTCATCGTTTTGTCCCCCTCTTGGTCAAATATGAATTTATTGTATCTTCCAATTTTCTTTTTATACGCACCAGCTTAACACTGATATTTTTTTCTGTAATCCCAATGATCTCAGCGATCTGCTTATATGTTTTTTCTTCAAGATAAAGAAAAATGATCGCTTTTTCGGTCGGTTTCAAATGATCAATACCCGCATAAAGCGCCTGCACTTTGTCACTTTTCGCTTCCGGTAATTCTTCGGGAATATCTTGAATTTCTGCAGCAAACAACATGGGATCGTTTTTGAGTTTTCTTTTTTCGGCAAGTGCGGTGTTTAAAGCAACCCGATATAACCAGGTGGAAATACTGGCATTGCCCTTAAAACTTGATAATCCCTTCCAAATATTTACGCAAATATCCTGAAAGAGATCCTCCTGACCATTCCGGTCATGATGGAACATGAGGCAGACCTTCATGATCAAGGCATGATTCTCAACGATCAGATATTCAAATTGTTTTTCATCATTTATTCGCATTTCAAAAAGTCCCTTTCAAAATATTAGAGACTATTTTGGAGAAATAACTACAATTTATTTATTGAAATGATTTCCCACGAAGCGATCCCGCCTTCGACCAGGCTAAACATGGGATGGGGATCTAATTGTTCAATTTTTGAAATTTTTTCATATCTTACAGCATCACGTATTTTGAGCTTTGCCAACAGATGAGTTCGTTCATATTCTAATTGACCGCTTGTTACCAGTAGTTTTGAGGGAGTAAACTGCCAATTTATCTTTTCTTTATCGAATCGATAATTCCGTTCCACCGCTTCCAGATAAACATCAGAAAGATATTGATCGATCCTATCCAAAGGACGAGGATCTTCTTTAAAACGATCCAATTGCGGATGTTGAGTATATCCTTTGGTCAAACCCGAAAGAACAGCTTTGGCAAGAAGTGCTTCTCGCCAAAGTGCAACCAACCCTTTTGTATCAAGATATTTTGGATGTAATGACCAAAGTCTCATATGATAATCCTTCTTAAAGAAAAAGAATACCGTTCACTATTATTTCATGTCAATTATTTTTCATTTTATAATATAAAATACTATCTTTTGTAATAATAAACAAAAACTCTATGGCAACATTTAAAAAGAACCTTCAATACTATAAATTCTCCGCATACGGCTTTTTGCGAAATCTACGTTTCTTTGATGCGTTTTTTATTTTATTTCTTGTTGATCAGGGTTTATCCTATACAGAGATCGGTGTCCTTTATGCGGTCCGTGAGATCAGTATCAATCTACTTGAAGTGCCTTCCGGAATGCTGGCGGATACATTTGGCAGACGGCGAACACTCCTTATTTCTTTTATGTCCTATATCACTTCTTTTTTGATCTTCTATTTCTCTCACAATTTTATCTTTTTTCTTATCGCCTTTATTCTTTTTGGAGCCGGCGATGCATTCCGGTCTGGGACGCATAAAGGGTTGATCATGGATTACCTGAAACAACAGGGATGGTCAGATCAGAAAATATCATACTACGGACATACCCGATCATGGTCACAACGCGGAGCTGCTATTTCGTCGCTAATTGCCGGACTTATACTTTTTTCGCGCGGTAATTATCAGGATATTTTTCTATTTTCAACGCTCCCTTATGTCTTGAATATGATCTTAATTATTTCATATCCTAAAGAACTCGATAAAATAAAAACCCTCTCAGAAACAAAACGTCAGGCAATTAAGACGACATTTTCATCCTTTTTTACCGTCATGAAGGATGTTCGCGTTATCAAACTTATCTCTCACTCCGCCCTGCATTCGGCCTATTTGAAAGCCGTAAAAGACTATATTCAACCCTTGATGATCCAGGTTGCTATTTTACTTCCGCTTCTTCAGAATGTTGATCGTGAACAGCAAAATGGATTGAGCATCGGCGTGTTTTATTTTATTATTTATCTCATTACGTCCTTTGCTTCCCGGTCCGCTTCAACAATTGAACAAAATAACCGAAAAAATATTGTTACTCTTACGCTTTTGGTCGGATTTATTGCCGGAATGTTAAGCGGATTATTGTATCAACAAGGATTTTATCTCCTTGCTTTGATCTCATTTGTCATGATCTATATCATTGAAAACATCCGCAAACCTATTTTAACGGGCTATGTCGCGGACCATGTCCCTGTCGAAATCCTCAGTTCTGTGCTGTCGGTGCAATCTTTGATAAAAACCATTATGACAGCCGGGATCGCGCTCATATTTGGAGTTTTTGCCGACTGGTTGGGGATCGGTTGGGCTTTATGTATCGTGTCTTTTGTCCTGATCGTGGGAATGATCATTCTTGGACTTTTCAATTCAGGAAAAGCGGTGAAGAAAACTTCGGGCTAAGCAAGTTTCCGTCTTGACATTATTTACTATTATTTCGTACATTTATTTAATTATTACGAAATAGAAAGGATTGCCTTATGGATACATTTTCATTTTCATCATTATTGGTCGGATTGGGTATTGGCGTTTTATTATGCATTGTGATCTGGATCCAGGGTCGTATCCGGATGAACATGAAAATAAAATCCTATGTCGAAGAAAATGCGCAATTAAAAAACCACTTGAATACACAGATGAATATCTCTGCAAAGGGAAATCAAGCCGTACAGAATGACCTCCTTGATCAGCGCAAGACGATCGACAACCTAAAATCCACCATTTCTTCACTTAAAGAGAAGCCGGGCAGAGATAAACTGCATGTGCTTTATGTCTATGATAAGGCCATTCATATCATGTTCGAAAAACATCCCGGTTTTGCCACCATGTGGGCGGGTGTGCTAAAAGAAGCTGAGACCGAGATCGAAAAAGCAGAGACAGGGATTCTTCCCTTGATCAAAAAGGTCTTTAAACCCGGACCACCTATGATCTCAGCAAAAGAAATCAAGTCTGAAAACGATGTTAACTAAAGATATAAGGCCAAGGTTAAGGCCAAGGTTAAGGTCGACACTAAATTTTGAAGTAATTTAACATTTAGAATAAAATAATTTAACATTTACGTGGGGACGAAAATGGTTAATGAATTTAAATACAGGTCATTCAGGGAATTTCCTGTTTGGAAAGAATCAATAAATATTTCAAAAAAAGTATTTGAACTTTCCAAAGATTTGCCAAGATCTGAAGATTACGGGTTGACATCACAATTGAGAAGAGCCGCAAATAGTGTATCTGCAAATATTGCTGAAGCTTTTGGTAGAGAGCATTTAAAAGAAAAACAAAATTTCTACAGAATAAGCAGGGGTTCTGCCTATGAGTTGCAAAGTCATTTGATCTATGGAACAGAAGTAAAATATTTTTCACGAGATAAAATAAATATACTTGATGAAAATATCGATGAAATAATACATAGTTTAAACAAAATTATCAAAACGCTTAAAAACTATAACACTTGAAATATATAATCTCGATCATAGGCTTAATCTTGATCTTAACCTAGAACTTGATCTTAACCTAGAACTTGATCTTAACCTAGAACTTGATCTTAACCTAGAACTTGATCTTGACCTTAGGTTAATGCTAAAAAGGAGATAATATGAATTTATTTATTATCATCTCATTTCTATTTTTTACATTACTTGTAGCATTTCTTACCTGGCTCCTGACTCGTAAGCAAGATATGAGATCACAGAACGGTTATTTTCTAGCCGGTCGAAATCTGTCTTTCCCTCTGATCGCCGGTTCTCTATTGTTGACCAATCTCTCCACTGAGCAAATGGTGGGACTGAACGGTTCAGCCTTTACCGACGGCTTCGCTGTGATGGTTTGGGAAGTCGGCGCTGTTGTAGCGCTTCTTGCCATGGCTTTATTTTTTCTTCCCCGCTTCCTCAAAAGCGGTGTCACCACCGTTCCCGAATATTTAAAGATACGCTTTGGTGCGAGAACTGAGTTCATAACCAATATAATTATGCTATCGGCTTATGCACTCATCCTGCTTCCCATCATTCTTTATACCGGCGCTGTCGGTATCATCGGCATCCTTGATCTGCAGGCACTTCTTGGCATTGAATCATACGGAACTGTGCTTGTCCTAGTTGTGATCGCAGTCGGGGTGATCGGTTCGCTTTATGCCTTGACCGGAGGACTGCGTACCGTTGCCGTTTCCGATACCTTAAACGGGATCGGTTTGTTGATCGGTGGATTTTTGATCACATTTTTTGCTTTCCGTGCTTTGGGAGATGGGAATTTTATTTCCGGGATCGGTAAATTGGGAGAGCTGGTTCCCGGCCATCTGAATTCGATCGGCGGTCCAAAAACCTCCGTGCCTTTTTCCACTGTTTTTTCTGGTGTTATGCTCTTGAACTTTTTCTATTGGACTACAAATCAACAGATCATCCAACGCACTTTTGGTGCAAAAAGTCTGGCTGAAGGACAAAAGGGTGTTTTATTGACCGGCGGTCTTAAATTGCTTGGTCCTTTGTATCTTGTATTACCCGGCATCCTCGCTTTTGCGATCTTCGCAGGACAAAATATTAAAGCCGATCATGCCTATGGGATGTTGGTCAATCATGTTCTGCCTACGCCTTTGGCCGGTTTCTTTGCCGCTGCCATGCTGGGGGCAATACTTTCAAGTTTTAATTCGGCATTGAACAGTACCTGTACTCTTTTCAGTTTGGGTATTTATAAAGAAAAGATCAAACCTATGGCATCGGAAGCACAAATTGTCCGTTCGGGCAAGATCTTTGGTATTATTTTAGCTGTTTTTGCCATGACTGTAGCTCCAATTCTGGCTAAGACAGGTTCGATCTATTCTTATCTTCAAAAAATGAATGGAATATATTTCATTCCTATCTTTGCCGTTGTGTTGATCGGAATGCTGACCAAACGCGTACCATCCAAAGCGGCCAATGTGGGTTTGCTTTCAGGTATTGGATTGATCGCCATTGGATATTTTGTACCGCCTTTTAACACGATCGTTGCTCAAATGCACGAATATCATTTTCTTGGACTAATATTTCTTTATCTGATCATTATCATGTTGGTCATGGGAGAGATGAACCCAAGGGAAACGGAATTTATTCAGCAAGACGTAAAAGCCGTTGATATGACCCCTTGGAAACATGCAAAACTTATCAGTGGAATTATTCTTCTTATTATTATTACCATCTTTGTGGTATTTGCTGATTTCTCGGTGTTGGGATAATACCTCACACAAAGGCACAAAGAATATTTTTTGTTAGACGCAAAAAGGGCTCAGAATTCTGAGCCCTTACTTTTTATCTTTTCTCCTGCGCCAAGACTTCAGAGGATAAATTTTCTTTATTCTTTAATCTTTCACCTTCTGCGACATCTCGTATCCCAATTCTATCCATTTATCCAGGATCTGTTGTTTTGAAAAGAAACCGACATGGCGGAAAAGTTGTTTGCCATTCTCGTCATAAAATATTTGAGTGGGAATATATTGGATCTGGTTCTCCATGGCGATTTCCCGGTTTTCCGGTTTTGATGTGTCGATCTTGACCAATTTGAAGGCATGTGCGTATTCATCTTCAAGCTCATGCAGAATCGGTATCATCTGTCGGCATGGTGGACAGGTCGGAGCCCAAAAATCAACCATTTTGGGAAGTTTGTCTGTTGATGTCACAACAGTCGCTTTTTTGGGTTCTTCTTTTGTTTTCTTGTCTGAACAACCCGTCAGCAGAAGTCCTGCTACGAGAAGTGATACGGTGAGTATTGTAAATAATACTCGTTTTTTGTTTTTTGATCTCATGATCTATCCTTTTTTTATTATTTCTTTTAAGTTACTTAATGACGGAACGTTCCCCGCAAATTTAACATCACCGTCAATGACCAGAGCAGGAATGGTCATAATGCCAAAAGCCACTATCTCATTAATATCAGATACTTTTTCAACTTCTACATTCAATTCCAAATCCTGCACAGCTTTTTCAGTTAGAGCAAATAACTGATTGCACTTTGTGCATCCTGTTCCGAGTACTTGAATTTTCATTTTATTCCTTTCAATATTAAAATGGTATTATATTTAAAATCAGTCCAACAAACGTAAACATAACGAGCAACATGACAAAAAAGATCAACAGCAAGCGAGGCTTCATCACCTGTTTTAGAATAACGAACTCAGGAAAACTTGCAGCAACCGTGCTCATCATGAAAGCAAGAGTTGTTCCAACAGGTAGACCTTTGGACAGTAAAGACTCAGCGATCGGGATCATCCCGCTGGCATTCGAATAAAGCGGAATACCCAATAGAACAGCTCCCGGGACACTCCACCACTGCCCACTTCCAAGATTGTTGGTAATAAATTCTTGAGGTACAAAACCATGTAAAAGCGCACCGAGTCCTACTCCGATAAATACCCATTTCCAAACACGCGAAAATATCGTTCTTAATTCGGTTTTTGCAAATTCGTGGCGATCTTTAAGAGTCATCTTAGGTTTTTCTATTCCAGGCAGATCAACATTTCCTCCCTGAACATTTTCAGCCAGAGGCATTAAAAATCGCTCTGCTTTGATCGCATCAATGAACATACCGCCCAGCACTCCAACGAGTATGCCAATGCTCACATAAATGATCATAAATTTTATTCCGAGCAACCCGCCGAGAAGAACGACAGCCACTTCATTGATAATGGGTGATGTGATCAGGAATGACATGGTAATGCCGATAGGTATTCGTGCTTGAGTAAATCCAAGGAATAAAGGAATACTTGAACAAGAGCAGAACGGTGTAATGGCACCAAAACCTGCACCAAGAAAATACCCGAAAAATCGATTTTTACCCTGCAGGAAAACGCGAATACGTTCAGTATTTAATGAAGCGCGTAAAAGTCCAATAGCATATATCATAATAACGAGTAAAAAGAATATCTTCGTTATATCTTCGATAAAAAAGTGTAGAGCTCCCGCCCAATGTGAATCAACAGGAAGTTTTAACCAGGTATGAACAATAAGATCTGCGAAAAGCGTAAAAACTTTAAACATTTAATTTCCTAAACTATTTTCAAGACAAGAGATGATGGTAGGTATGCACTGGGCACGAAGTTTATAATAAACATTTTTTCCTCGTTTATCGTCCTCAATAACGTGTGCTTGCTTTAAAATGGACAGGTGTTTTGATACCGTTGAAAAATCCAATTTGAGTACATCCACAAATTCGCAAACGCATTGTTCAGATTCAAATAACTGCTCTACCATCCACAGACGAGTCGGGTGCGACAGCGCTTTGAATACGCCGGTAAGTTCTTCAAGTCTTCTTTTATCCATTGCTTCCATGACACTCCCTTATGTTTTGTCATTTGGCAATATAACCAAATATTATAACAATGCAAATATATTTTTCAAATACATCACACACTATAAAACTTGAGTCAAGTTTTATGATTACTTTTGCCTTGACAAAGTCTATTATTACTGCGAATTTATGTTATAAACTAAAGGAAGCACGTATGCCACAGCCAATTCGTCGTTCCCGTTGGATCATTAAAGAACCGGAGGACGATAAACGATTACATTTTCGTATAGCACACGAAAAACGCCGTCCCAAGCGACGACTGATATGGCATCTCATTGCATTTATTATTGTATTGTTCTTATTTTTCCACTTCCTGCATTGAATCACCGACCGGCACCCGGATCAATTGTACAAGGATCAAAGAAATGACGGCCAGAAATGATCCAAAGACAAAAGGTATTTGCCAATTCAACATCCAAAGCATTCCGCCAATTGCCGGAATGACCACTGCAGAAATATGATTAATTGAAAAACTTACCGCCATTGAAGGAGCAATATCCTTTGGGTCGGCTGTTTTCTGGAAAAAAGTATGTATTCCAATAGAAAAATTAAAGAATATATGGTCTATTACATATAATCCTGCGGCAATCACCTTCACTTCAAAAAGCGCATAGCCCAAGAATATGATGATCAGAAAGATATATTCAAGAGTCAACATCTTTCGTTCGCCATAGCGATTGATCGCTTTACCAATGAGGGGACTCACCAACCAGGTGATCACGTTATTTAAAACAAAAAGTGCTGATATTTCCCATACGGTAAAATTGTATTTCTGTACTAACATAAAAACGGCGAAAACCACAAAGATCTGTCTGCGCGCGCCACTTAAAAAATTCAGGGCATAAAACAACCAATATTTTTTACGAATGATGATCTTTTTATGTTGAACGGGAAGATCTTTATCTGCAGGATCTTTAAATATTGAATAAATCCCAAAACCAATGATCAATACGCCAAGAACTGCATATACAAGGGACATAGGAGGATGTGTAAAACGAAACAGGACCCAGATCACTGCACCGACAGCAATATTCGCTATCGCTGAAAGACTACGCCATTTTGCAAGTACAAGCGGAGACTGACGCTTATTGAAATATTGGAGAACAAGAGATTGTCTGGTTGTTTCGAAATAATGAAATCCCAGAGACATCAAAAATGTTGTAAAGAGTAAGCCTTGAAATGAGGGGAACAATCCGGTTAAAATAATACCTGCACCAAAAAGGATCACAGAATAAGATGAAAGGCGATGTTCTCTAAATATTAAGAGGACATAAACAACTAGAAAAGTCAAGAAACCCGGGACTTCACGTAAAGATTGCACAAGACCCATTTGCAGACCTGAAAGACCGATCTGATCAACAGCGAAATTATTCAGTAATGTTCGCCAGGCTTGGTGTCCAGCAGTTGCTATAACGACCAAAAGGGTCAAGTAGCCATACATTGGATTTTTTTTAACGCCTTTGGGGAGATTTGAGATAAATTTATTGATTTTTTCCCCTAACAATTATTAATAGAAATAAAGAACCCGCCGATTGGCGGGTTCTTAGTACGCCCGAGAGGACTCGAACCCCTAACCTTCTGGTCCGTAGCCAGACGCTCTATCCAATTGAGCTACGGGCGCATATACGATCATTTCAAAGTATGTAAGCAGCGCGTACGGGAGTCGAACCCGTGTTACCGACGTGAGAAGCCAGCGTCCTAACCACTAGACGAACGCGCCGTCAATGGCTGGGTTGCAGGGATTCGAACCCCGATACTACGGTCCAGAGCCGCATGTCCTGCCGTTGGACGACAACCCATTTAAAAAAGCCGTCAAATATAATAACATTTTACTGTAATGCAAATATTTATTGTTTGATAATTAAGTGTCCGATACTTGGAATTGATTTTTTTTCTTAATATATTGCATTTTAATAAGGAGATAAATATGTCAAATCCTCTCAAAGTAAATTTACAAAGTTTGAATCAGCAGATGACCTTTGCCGCCAAAGGCATGAGTAAACACTGGCACATGATCGATACAAAAGAAGAGATCGGCGGTAATGCAGCAGCTCCGACTCCCATGGAAATGGTATTGGAAGCACTCGGGGGTTGTACAGGTATGGATGCCATTGCAATTCTAAAGAAAAAACGGACTCCTTTTTCTCAGTTGGATATTGAATTAACCGGTGAACGGGCTGATGAGCACCCTAAAATATTTACGGATATTAACATTAAATTTATTCTGCACACCGATGGCGGTGAAAAAGCACTCGGTGATTTGCAAACTGCAGTGAAATTAAGCAGTGAAAAATATTGTTCGGTCGCTGCCATGTTAAGGGGAATTGTTAATATTACTCATGAATCGGGAATCATTGAAATATGACATCCAAAGAAATAAAGACACTCGCCCGCAGTATTTCTCAGGTTGAAAATTCTTCTCCGAAAGCTGAGGAATTACTTGATGAGGCATGGCGATCGGGAAATCACGCTTATCGCATAGGTATTACCGGTCCTCCAGGTGCAGGGAAAAGCACCTTGGTAAATTGTTTGGCAAGCAAATTTAGCGATTCGGGAAAACGCACCGCGGTGATCTCTGTGGATCCTTCCTCTCCTTTTACGGGAGGAGCTATTTTAGGTGATCGCATCCGTATGAATGCATTGAGTACCCGCGAAAATGTATATATCCGCTCAATGGCCACTCGTGGTAGTCTTGGCGGTTTGAGTATGAGAACACATGATGTTTGCGATATTCTTGATGGACAAGGTTTTGATATCATTTTGATCGAAACGGTTGGGGTTGGGCAAATTGAACTTGACATTGCTCAAGCGGCAGACGTAACAGTCACCGTTCTAGTCCCCGAATCGGGTGATGATATCCAAGCCATGAAGGCAGGGATAATGGAAATTACCGATATTTTTGTGGTCAATAAGTCCGATCGGCACGGCGCGGAAGCAATGGTTCTAAATTTACAATCGTTAACAAAGTTAAGAAATAATTATTCTACATTACCATGGGAACAACCAGTGATCAAAGCCGTTGCAACAGAGGAAGTAGGAATTGACATCATCTTTGACAAACTTGAACAATTTGAAATAATGTTGAAAAAGAATGATAATTGGGAATCTATCCGTAATGAAAGGATGAAAAGAAAAGTACTCCAATTGATCAATGAAGCTCTTTCAGACTCATTCTGGACCCAAGAAAGGAAAAAGTATTTGAATAACGAATTGAGATTATCCGAAGCGACTGATAAAAGTCCTTTTCGCATTGCGGAAATTCTTCTAAGTTCGTTGAGAAACACTTGACAATATATGTATTAAGAAGTACCTTCCGTTGTAATTTTGAAATTTATGTTAGGAGACAATAAATGAAACGCGTTTTACCATTACTTGCCATCGTCTTGAGTGTATTTATGCTTGTTGGATGTGGTAACAAAGAAGTTGTAAATGACACCCCAGACCCGGTTGTTAAAGAAATTCCCGTCGTAGCTGAAACCCCCGCTGTTGCAGGAACCCCTGTAGTTGCAGGAACCCCTGTAGTTGAGGGAACCCCTGTAGTTGAGGGAACCCCTGTAGTTGAGGGAACCCCTGTAGTTGAAGTGGCCGTAGAAGTTCTTCCTGAAGAAGTTATCCAACCGCTTGAAGAAAATGTATGGGTCAAATATATGATCCAACCGAACGATTACCTCACAAAGATCGCATTGCAAGAATATGGTGTTGTAACCATGTGGCGTGATATCTGGGATTGGAATGTTGAGGTTATCGGTAGTAACCCTGACCTGATCTATCCTTTTGAAGAATTATCACTTAAAAAAGATGCCGCTGATGTAGAAGGAATAACCGTATGCGAATATGAAGCATATACCGTTCAAGAAGGCGATAACCTTTGGTGTATCTCTAAAAAGCTATATGGTAACTCCTATGCATGGATCGTCCTGCTTCGCGACAATATGGAAGTCTTAGGTAATGATTATAATAGCATTACTGCAGGAATGGTTCTAAAAGTCAGAACAGAACTCTAAGTATAGATTTATAATTAAATTATAAAAAAGCCTTTCTTTTGAGAGGCTTTTTTATTTTAAAAATAGCATTTAATCTTACCGCTTATCTCTAAACTTCTTTTATTAATTTTATAAATGTAATATATTCAACCCAATGAAAGGCTTAATACTCATATCAGCATATAACAGTGCAACAACTTTACCTTATGTTTTAGAAGAACTTAAAATATTCCCTGAACTGGATATCCTTGTTATTAACGATGGGTCTTCAGATACAACAGGACATATAGCAGAATCTTTCGGCGCTCATGTAATACATCATAAGGTAAATAAAGGTAAGGGTGCGGCACTTCAGACGGGATTCAAATACGCCGCCGGTCAAGATATTGATTTTGTCATAACTCTTGATGCAGATAAACAGCATCCTGTTGATCACATTCCTGCATTTATTGAGCAGTACAAGCTTAATTCGGATACAGTGATCCTTGGCACTCGAGAACGGGATAAAAACATGCCTTGGACGCGAAAATTCAGTAATAGTGTATCTGCAGCCCTAATTTCCTGGCGTATAAAAACACATATTTATGATGCTCAGTGTGGCTTACGGCTCATTCCAAAACGCTATCTTTCTTGGAAGTTGTCTTCCATAAAGGGTTTTATCTTCGAGTCAGAAGTTCTGATCGCTTTAGCAGTAAATGGAGTAAACTTCAAGTTCGTACCCATTCCAACATTATATCCCGAAACGAATCAAAGTAAAATGACTTATTTTGATTCGACTTTCGGCTTTATTATTATGTATATTTCATCGTTCTTTAAATCTTATAAACAGGATAATAATGACATTTAATGACCTGATCCAAGTAATTCTTGTTACGATGATACCTACTCTCGAATTACGGGCATCTTTACCCTATGCAATTTTAGTGCTTGAAATGCCTTGGTTTACCGCCTTTCTTCTTGTTGTTGTTATCAATATCATTCTGGGACCTATCGTCTATTTTGCTCTTCGCTTTTTCCTGAATATTGTGATAAAAATACCTCTCTTTAATTCCCTTTATGAGCGTTCCCTACACAAAGTTCAAACAAAGATACAACCAAAGGTAGAAAAGTACGGAGAATGGGGCTTAGCTCTATTTATAGGTATCCCTCTTCCCGGATCGGGAGTTTATACCGGTGCCCTTGCTGCATTTGTTTTGGGCATCAAACCAAAAAAGTTCATGATCGCTACTGTCATTGGAGTTTTGATAGCAGCTCTGATCGTTCTTTTGGTCGTACTCACAGGCTCCGAGATCTTCAGCTGGATAATTAAATAATCTATAATCTAACATAAATATTCTGTTAATTTTTTTCTTGTCATTTATATGCGCTTAATTTACCTTATAATTAGTATATATAACATTAACTTTATAGGAGGCTCAAAATGAGAAAAATGTTAATCATCCTTCTCAGTTTGTTCATGTTTGCGGGTTTATTCGCCGGTATTATGCCACCAACACCCCCGGCAACTTTTGACTTGGCAATACCCAGTCGATATGATTTCACTGATGAAGAAATTGATGTTGCCCTGGATGCATACAGGACAATTTATGAAAATTGGCTTGAGACCCCGGGATTATACAGCAAGGGTCAGACCGGATTGATGATACTCGATATGTTCGCACTCCGTGATACTCTGATCGATGCTGCAGAATTCCAGGGAATGCTTATTTTCGATCAAGTCTATGAGATCTTTGACGCATTATGGTATTTAGGGGAATCTTTATATTTCATCACAGATAGCGTTGATAATCAATACGACCTTATTGATAATCTATATGCTTTCATGACGGAAGGAAGAGCTGATTCACTTTTAATGCTAAAAGATTCACTTATAGTGCATATGCAAGACACCTATGAAATGACGATGAACAATCTTGCTAATACAGTATATGAACTATTCGTATTCGGTGATTCCTTAGGTACGCGCTTCGATACGATCCGCACGTTAGGCGAGGATTTCACTTTCCGCATTGGAGAAGTGGAAATAACTTCTCCGGGTAGTTTGGTGCCTCCGGTACCTCCGGTTTATGATACCACTGAAGTAGCTGTTATCTACGATGAAACTTTTCAATCCATTTGGGCGGCAGTAAAACATATTGAAAATGCCACCATGTATCTCGGTGCCGGTATCAAATATATTCTTGAAGACAGCGCTACTGTAGCAGTTGGCCTTGATACTCTTATGATGGCAATGAATAGTTTTCAAGCTGTTTGCGATACATTGAATAATTACTCCATCTGGTCGATCATTGATACAACGTGGAGTATTAATGATAGTGTCGAGATCGGCTTTGAAGATATTAAAGACGGTTTTGCAGAAGTTGAAGCTGTTTTAGGTGGAAAAACCTATTTCATTCATACAGAAGCTGACAGTATTGAAATTAAACCTGTCGCTATCATTGAGAATATGCATTATGGGCTTTACCGGACTTATATTGACATGTACTGGCAGGAAGATCCTTTCACTTATACTTTCAGAGATATCTTTCCTTCAGGATTACCAGTTGATATTATTGATCAACTTCAGCCGGATATCATCCTGAATCCGCAGGATACTCCGGAAGAATTGGAAACATATCTTGGTCGTATGCTAGGACTATGTGAGGAAGGTTCATTCCTTGATTCTACCAATATTGATGCTCACACCGGTGCAGGGTATCTTAAGCTCTTTTTCATGTTCAAGGATATTCAGTTACAAGGCGAAACGATTGCAGCTCTTGTAGATGGCGGTCGAATTGACAGTCTGTTCCAAAATTATGATTGGACAAATCTTGATTATACGGACGAAATTGATGAGATAAGACATCGTCTTTCCAAACAGGTAAATGAATTTTACGATAATGATTCAACTGTCCTGTACACTGTATTGATCAAAGATCCTTATAAATCTTCACCCGGACATGATGTAGTTGAAGGTGACTTTGTTTATCCTGTTTATATTATACCACAAGCTACAGAAGCTGTGTTGATCGCATCTTACATGGTTGAGGATGCTATTACTGCTGTCAAAGATGGTATTGAGTATGTTTATACTCAGGTCGATTCTATGATCGATATCACACTTGATCCGAACTTACTTGATCTTTCAAATATTGAAGAACCGCTTGATCTGATCTATGCGCTTGAAACATCTAATCCCAACTTCGGTGCGTTTACCCCTATGGGCAAGTTAATGTTTGCTCAATTCGGTGACAATTTAGCTGAGGCAATGGTAGATATGGGTGACTTAGCCGATACGGTCATTGCAACGGTTGATTATGCCGGACCTCTCTTAGGTGAATTCGGCATGACTGAAGAAGATCATGATACTCTATTAATGGGTTTAGGCAAAGCAAGAATGATGATCGGAATGTTCGCAGCTGATCTTTCAACTCCAGAAGTATATACTATAATTGATAAAGATACTTTAAATCTTTCAGCATGGTTTGATAATGTTCCGGATAATATGCTGGCTGTATGGAAGAACTACTTTGAAGGAACCGATTCTTCTCTTGCAGGATTCTTCCCGATGAAGATGATAAACCCCGGAATTGATCCAAGTTATGTTCCAGCCGAATTTGCCCTAAAAGGCAATTATCCGAACCCATTCAACCCGTTGACAACGATCGCATTTGATCTGCCTTCGGACGGCATGGTAAATATGACCGTTTTCAATATTACCGGTCGTCAGGTTGCGAAACTGATCGATCGTCAAAGCATGCAGGCAGGTTCGTATGAACTGACATGGAATGCAGCTGATTACTCATCAGGTGTTTATATTGTCCGTGCTCAATATGGAACCGAGGTCGCTTACCAGAAAATGACCTTATTGAAATAAATGTTCATTAAAGATGTTCAAATCAGCCGCCACTTTCCGGCGGCTGATTTTTATCTACTACTATGTTTAGAATACTAAAAAACACTCTCTTAATACTGTGCACATTTTATATCCTTGCTTATGCAACTACAATGGATAATATTTTGAATTCCTTTTCACTTTCACTTCCGGATACAAGTGGAATGGATAATTCGTATTTACATTATGATATCGACCATCAGGAATTACTCCGCGAATCAAAAAACGACACATTGCTTTCACGATTTTCAATAAGAGCTCAAAAAGCAGAATTCAACTATATCGATAATAAGTATTCAATTAATGCAAAATGGATACATAACGTTTATTCCATAGCAGATCTATTTAATACTGATTATACATTAACTTCGGCACGACCAATTTCTCATCGCTTTGATATTAAGGCACAAACTCATGTAAAGGAGTGGGTGCTTCAGCCGGGAATACATTATGCTTTTTCCCGGATGAGTGATACACTATTTGTAACTGATTATCCTATAAGCGAAATATCCGCTTACAATAATTACTTTTTCAATTTGTTGCCCGAAACCTTTGGCGACACTATCCCCTTTAATAATGCATTTGATGCTTTTCATGTAGAATTGTTGGGAAGTAAAAGTAAAAATGATCAAGGAATGATGTTTTACTTGAAATATTCGAATACTTCTAATCGCTTGACCGAATCACATAAAAATACCAGTTCAAATAACAAATTATCAGGTCCGAGAGAATCACTTTGCAAACTTACATTCTCAAGTATTGAAACATTGGCAGGGTGGCAATCTGATATCCATTCATTTTTCTGGGTGGGAATAAATTATAATTTCATTCCATTAGATTGGGAGCATACGGTATTTCCCAGTGTACCTGATACAACGGAGATCGTTCAACTTGCAAATTCAAAAACAAATTCTTTCAATATACAGCTGGGTTACAAAGCTCTTTCATTACCTGTCACTTTTCAAGCCACACTCTCTACCGGGTTTTTAGCCAATATCACTGAAGCCAGTACTCCGGTTTTGGGATATATTCTCCGAATTCTGCCTATTTCCCATCAGGCTGATCTTATAGCTTCTTCTACATATTTACTTACTCATATCCATGTGGATTATCCCTTAAAAGCCGGGAATTCAACCTTTCTTCCAAGACTGGATGTAATCGCTGCTCGTTTTTGGACTGATGTAAGCCTTGAAGCACTGTTGCAATTCGGCTTGGAAGATATAGATTATGTGGAAAACTATGTTCATGCGGCCTATATAGCGTCAATTGGTTGTGAAGCCAGGATCGCATTAAATCGAGATCTCCATTTGACATTTGAGGCCGACCAGTTGCTTCCCTATATCAAAACGATCTCCCCCGAGCCCCCTACTCCTATACCCAGCGACATCAAACGCTATGGGGGTCTTTCTATCTCCGCCGGCGTATCAATGAGCTGGTAAGCCTTTCCTGAATTCTTTTTGCTACATATTCAGATGAAAATGCTTTATACTATTGCATGAAAAAACAATATGATATTATCGTGATCGGATCAGGTCTTGGCGGCTTGACCGCCGGAGCTGATCTTGCCGCTTCCGGCAAAAAGGTTTTGGTTATTGAACAGCATTTCAGAGTGGGCGGCTCAGCCACTTCCTTCAAGCGTAAAGATTTTATATATGAAGCCGGCTTGCACATGACAACAGCCGTAAAAGAGGGACATGGGCACTATGAGCTGTTTAAAAGATGCGGTATAGAAAATAAAATAAAATTTTTGGCTGTTCCCGAATTTTATCATGTCTTGGGATATGATTATGAATTTACTTTCAGTAATGATACCGAAAATAATATTCAGCGCTTAAGTGATATGTTTCCTTCGGATACCAAGGGGATCAAAAAGTATTTTAAATCGATCTTCACTATCAATGATCAAACCATGATGATCAACGAGAGGAAAGGCATCAAATTTACTCTGTCATTGTTAGCCTCCCCTATTCTTTATCCAAAAGTATTGAACAGTTTATTCTCAACCATCGGAAAATTTCTTGACCGAAATATTAAAGATGAGCGATTAAAATCAATACTATTGGGGAATATGGGCTATTATGGTGATGACCCTTTTGCGATCTCACTGCTTTTCTATGCCGTTGCTCAGGCAAGTTACTATCGGAATGGCGGTGCTTATGTTCAAGGAGGATCACACCAGATCCCCGATGCATTCGCTGAAAGCATTGAAAAGAATAATGGCACAATATTAACAATGCAGGAAGTAACAAAGATCTTAACTCAGGATGGCAAAGCTATAGGTGTGGAATATATTTCAAAAAGGAAAGATGCTACAATATCTCAAGCTTTTGCACCCCTGATTGTAGCCAATACAGCCATACCGAATGTCACTAATGACCTATTGGACCCTAAAGTAGCTTCGCCAATAAAAAAGAAATTTGATAAGTTCAAGATCGGTCCTTCCATCATGACGGTTTATATAGCATTGGACAAACCGCTTAAAGAACTGGGAAATTCATATTACTCATTGGTTTTTTATGATAATGAAAATTTAAAAATAAAAGATTTTGCCAAGCTTAATCATTCAGATTTTTCAACTCGTCCCTTTATTCTCTGTGATTACAGTCAATTGGATTCAAAATTAGCACCGGAGGGCAAGGGTTACCTGGTACTTTCACTTATGGATTTTCTCGGTGATTGGGAAGATCTTTCTGAAAGCGATTATAAATTTAAAAAGAAAGAAGCAGCTGAAACTCTCGTAGAGAGAGTTTGCAAACGATTCCCTGAAATGCGCGATCATATTGAACATGTTGAGGTCGCAACAGCCAAAACGATGAAGCGATTTTTAAGGACGCCGGGCGGCACTGCATATGGTTATGAAAATTCTCCTATGCAGGCTCTTATTTTCCGTCCCGGGGCAAAATCACCCATCCCGAATTTGTATTTTGCATCTGCCTGGACCCTCCCGGGCCCAGGATTTGGTGGGGCAATAACTTCGGGGGATATCTGTTCGGCACAAATTAAAAATGATCTGGGAATAGCATAAAATGCAATTCCAAGGATTTACACCCGACGCTCAGCATTTTTTACATGATCTGGGAGAAAATAATAACAAAGAATGGTTTGAATCCCGTCGATCGGAATATGAAGCATTGATCTTAAACCCGATGCGAAAGTTGGTTATGGATTTAAGTCCAACCATGCTTGACATAGATCCTGAAATAGAGATTCGCCCCGACATCAACAAAACCATATCCAAGATCTATCGAGATACGCGCTTTTCTAAAGATAAAACTATTTTTAGAACAAACTTATGGATCAATTTTAAACAGCCCAATCCCGGATGGCATGATATGCCATCATGGTGGATCGAGATCACACCGGATGGTTATACCTATGGAATGGGATTCTATCAAGCCAGTGCAACGACCATGCAGGCTTTTCGTGACCGCATCGAAAGTGATCAATCCCTTTTTCAACAAGTTGTGGCCTTCTTCCCCGGAAGACCGAAATTCCGTTTAGAAGGTGAACTATATAAACGTAGATTTAATTATTTTCTTCCCGAAGATATACAAAAGTGGTATCAGCGCAAGAACATGTATCTGATATGTAAAAGGTCAAATAACGATGAATTATATTCGGAAGAACTTGTAAATGTTCTGATTGAACGATTCAAGGAACTCGCGCCTTTATATCATTATTGGATGGAATGTAGTAAGAAGTGATTGAGTCAATCATATTTTATTGCATTGACTCAATCAAATAAATTCTCATTGAGGCAATGAAAACTATTTTAATTGACTCAATTGTTTTCCAAAATTAATATTCCGTGATACAAATCGCGGAATTGCTTTATTAAGTAAATTATTAGTAGAAAATATTGAGTCAGTTCGTTATTAAAAACCAAAAGGTTTGATCACCCGCTCCAATAATCCTTGCGTCTTGGAGATCAAAATTCCATAATTCGTGATCGGAACACCTTGCGCATGCGCATGACGGATACGGCGTTTATATTCAAGTCCGGTATTCATGCATCCGCCACAATGAATGATCAATTTGTAGGGTGTGAGGTCATCAGGATAATCATGGCCGGCAGCGATCTCAAAATCTATCTTTTTGCCCAGATATTCTTCGATCCATTTTGGGATCTTATATCGCCCGATATCATCGCATTCAACATGATGCGAGCAGGCTTCAGCGATAAGGACTTTATCGCCTTCTTCAAGCTCATCCAAAGTTTTTAAACCATTTAAAAGTGTAGGAAGGTCAGCTTTATAGCGTGCAAAAGCGGTTGAGAATGTCGTAAAGGGAACATCTTCGGGCACAGCGGCTGCAGCACTAAGCACTGCTTGTGAATCAGTGATCGCCAAAGTAGGTTTCTTGCCCAGATTTGCAAATACTTCCTTGATCTCGTTCTCTTTGACCGTGATCGCGACCGCATCATGGTCCAGTATCTCACGAATGATCTGTACCTGAGGAAGAATTATACGACCTTTGGGAGCAGATAGATCGATCGGTACGATACAAACAACGAAATCTCCGGGATTAATGATATCGCCAATGATAACAGGATCTTTTTTAAAATATTCCGGGACTAAATCAATGAGCTTTTTCCGCAAGGCAAACATGTCATCTTTATCTTGTGCAGAAACTGTGATATAAGGTAATTCTTCTTTATCAAGATACGCCAATGTTTCAATTGCAGGTTTGTATAGATCTGTCTTGTTAAATACGATCAAAAACGGGATCTCCATATCTTTTAATTCCTTGATCGAATTTTTATCGTGATCTTCAAGATCCTCTTTATCGAAGACCAGCATAACCACATCAGAACGCCAAAGAACGCGACGGGTTGCTTTGACACGCTGTTCACCCAGTTCACCGATATCATCGATACCTGCGGTATCATAAAAAGTTACGGGACCAACAGGGATGAGCTCGTAATGTTTCGCCACAGCATCCGTTGTAGTGCCCGGAGTTTCTGAGACAATAGAAATATCCTGTTCAGTAATTCCGTTGATAAGAGAGGATTTGCCGACATTGCGTCGACCGAGCAAGGTAATGATGAGTCTTTCTCCGCGAGGTACCGCCGCCATGTAAATTCCTTAATACTTTATATTTATTTTGATAAAATAATTTTTTGTGTTTCTACGTTCGTTCCCAATTGAATATGTAAAACATATGCTCCACTTGGAAGATTCGTTGCATTTATGGGAATACTGTAATCGCCCTTTACAAAATTCCCGGATAAAATATCTTTACGCTTTTTACCCAGAATATCATACAATAAAATTCTGATATCACTATCTTGATCTAACGTTAGAGGCAATATTGCTTTGGGATTAAAAGGATTCGGGTATACAGCACCAATACTTCCTTCCGGTAATAGTATTTGTCCATCTGAAGGGATACTGATCGTTACGGACATTGCCTCATGCATATGTATAGTGCCACTGTAATCAATATCATTCAAGACATAGGTGTATGTCCGTCCCGGTACAATATTCTTATCAATATACTCGTAAATTTTTGTAACGGATGTCGTACCGGCTCCTTCAATGGAAGTAATGAACTCATCATTACGGAAAATTTGGAATGCCGCATTTTCGGTTTCACTGGCAGTTGACCAATTTAGCACAACCTTTCCATCTTGATATGATGCTTTAAAATATCTCAATGAAATAGCTAAGGCCTGTTCACTTATGGTATGTGATCCTAAATAACTTGTTTCATCTTCAGGGTAACTATTCCATTCAGATGCCGTGTAGGTAGTATTTCCACTAATTATTTCAGGTTTTCTAACTAAAGTTACATTTTCAGCAAATGTTGCAGAAGATCCAACCGTTCCAATAATATCAATTAGTGTATCTTGAAAGTATAACTCAATCGCATCATTACCATTATAATTGACGACACCACTGGTTATATCTGCCTCACTTAAGATCGTCGCATTTGCTAAGCCATTTGCCAATACATAAACTTCTGCACTTGCTAAAGAACCACTCAGGGTCGCAGTACTACTCGGGGAGGTACCGCCATTGGAATATAATTTTACATCAACTTCTGCAAGATCGATTACTTCACCACTAACATTATATATTTCTAAAGCCTTATTACTTGAGGACCCCTCAATGTACTCGGAGAAGAATATGCTTCCATAAGTTTGTGATCCATCTGAAAGAGTTGTGACACTTATAGTATTAGAATAAGCACTTTCAGACTCCGTATTATAAGCTCTTACACGATAATAATATGTTGTAAATGGAGATAATGAAATTATCGTTTCGCTTAAATTATTTCCAACATCTTTCGGTCCATAACCGGAATAAAAAGAACCAAAATCTGCATACTCGGAAACATAGATTTTGTATCCGGTTGCTCCTGAAACAGTCGCCCAATTGGCAGTAAATTCATATTGTTGTATAGAAGATGCATCCTGTGCCAGTGGTGCATCAATGCTTGCACCGGTTGATGCCCAAATAGAGTCAACATATTCCGGATGATCTATGTAAGGGTTTCTATTTCCTTGAATAGCATATACAGCCTCAATCCTATCGAGTTCTTTCTGACTTACCGGATCAT
>JAIPIT010000022.1 GCA_021734505.1 Fidelibacterota bacterium
CATTATAATCTTACCGGTCTTGGTCTTCCCGGACTTTTTAATCTACGGTATATCGGATGAGCTTTCCTATTGTCTTCATCATCACTATCATTACTTTGTACGGCAAGGGGAGTTGAATCATTATTAATATCAGCTATCTGCAAACTATCACCGGAAAGGTAAGAAAGATATGCATTGATATCAGTTTCAATAGCGGCAATACGTAAAGCACTTTGCCGGCCTAATGGAGTCCCCGAATGTTGCGTACCAACAATATGATAATATTTCAGTGTGCTATCCTGAGTGTTTTCCATGAAGCTCAGTTCATAATCGTACAACCATGCGATCTTATAAGCTGCAAAAGCATGGTTTTTCTTGTCTATTGTTTTATTGTTCAATAATTCTTTAAGAGCTTGAAGAGCTTCTTTATACTGACCTTTATCAATAAAACGTTCTTCAATTTCAAATATTTTTTCTTGATTAGAATAGTAAAGTATGGAATCTTGCGGAACACGATTTAATATATAATTTGATATCTCGGAGACAGGATACTTATTGATTATTTGTTCCTTTAAACTCTCTGCTTTTAATATATCATCCTTTTCATGTTCCCAGACATACGCTTGTGAATACAAGGCTTGTGGAACCGAAGAAGTAAAATAATATTCGTTCTCTATTTTTTTATAAATATTCAGAGCAGTGTCCGGCATATTCAGATCGAACAGAAAAAGTCCGGCAAGACTGAATAATTCACCCACATAATCATTACCATAATCCATATAGCTTGCCAATGCTCGTTCAAAATTATAATAATCCGAATTGACACGTTTTAATATGGAATCAACTTTGGCACTATCAACAATAAGCGTATCCTGCAAGAGCAAGTTACGCATAATTGCTTCTGCAGTAGATGAATCTACGAGATTTTCATAATGGACCCATGCACTATCAAGCAATTTTGGTGCTTTGTCAACAATGTTTTTAAGGTTTATATTGATATCTTTTAACTGTTTGACCGTGTTTAGATACTCACTTGCAAGTTCACCTTCTTCACATTGTTTACTTTTAGTCTGTGCACGTTTGAAAAAGAATTCACTGGAGTCAATATCATTCGCTTCATAGAGGTAATATTCTCCCAATCTGAATGCTGCACGTGCCCAAGCTTTTGAGTCGCGGTTATTGCGATAGGTCTTTTCAGGATCCTCTACTATATATTTCAATCTGGAAATCGCTGTTTGATTTACTTCATCCGCAAAATATATATTAGCCTGCTCATAAACAATATCGCCCCAATATTTTGCGATACGAGCATCTTTTAATGCTTCATTAATTAATTCTTTTGCTTTATCTACGTTACCCATAAGCCGGTAAATTCTGATATAAGCTATCTGAACGCGCGCGCGTTGTTCGTCAAATTTTATATTCCTGTTTGCTCTATCCGTGTTTTTCAAGGCTTCATCAAAACGATTACTTTCAATTAACAATTCAACGGCTTCAAGATACATATTACAACGTGGTTCTTTATCCGAAGCATTTTCTGCAGCTTTTATGAAAGCATTCAATGCTTTTTCTTTATCGTTTTCCTGCAATGCAAGATATCCCATTAAACTATATGCGTCAGAAAAGTATTCCCGGTTATTGGTGTTCTCCAGAAATTGTTCCAACAGATCGTATGCTATGGTTTTTTTGTCCATCTGAAAATAGCATTTACTCACCCATAATTTGGCCTCAAAGTAATATGGACTATCGGGATATTGAAGTGTAAGTTCTTCAAGTTGTTTCAAAGCACGTTCATAGCGTCCCAATTGGAATTGGCATACACTATTGAAGAACATAGCATCATCCACATAAGAAGATCTTGAAAATTTATTAATCACCAATTCAGACTGAGTTATAGCAATATTTAAAGCTGATCGGGCTTTGCTTGTTAATTGATCTTTGTCTTCTTCTTCATCGTAAATATCCTGAGCCTCTTTAAAATACACTTTTGCATTGTAGTATGTATTAAAATAAGCCGAGATATTCGAACCGAATTTTACAAAGAAATTTTCCTTCGCTGCCATTAAAATCAATGGAAGTAAAACCAGAGAAAGTAGTAAAGAGATTTTTTTCATGCCATTTGATCGCTGCATATAAATAAAAGTTCCAAATTTGAGCATAAATTACACACATCACGTAAATATGCATAATGTTTTTTGCTAATATCTGTGTTTAAGGATAAAACTGAATTCTAGATCTCTATGGGAACGGGCGCCGGACCGGAACCTATCACTTAGTTAAGTATTATTTTTTCGACAATCAGTATTGCAATTTGTGCCATTCCAGTTCCATAAATGGCTCCTCCGATAATATCAGAGGGATAATGAACACCGAGATAAATGCGGGACATTCCGACAAGAAGTGCAAAGGCGAACATCGGAATAGCAAGAAAAGGTGTAAAATGTGCAATGATCATAGCGACTAAAAAAGCAGCAGAAGTATGACCGGAAGGAAAAGAAAATTCATCCAGTGGATAAACCATGTTCTCGATCTCATCATGTGCATTAAATGGGCGCACTCGACGAATAGTATTTTTCAGAACGCGATATAACGGCAATTCGGTTGCAAAAGCAAGTAGAATAACAAATAACGCGGGTCTGAAAATATCATGTTTTGAGAAGTAAAGATAGACAAGGTATAAACCATAGAAATAACCGTCACCAATAAATGAAATGATACGAAAAATCAATGGAAGTACAGTATTCCTGCGAAAATTAAATATCGCTTGAAATATTTTTAAGTCAATTCTAGATACTGCTGCTTTCATTTTTTTCTCAGAGGGACAAAGTGAACATCTGTAATGACCTTCCCTTTCCACTCTCCATCTTTCTGCTCGTATATTACTAATAATTGATCGAATTTCCCAACAGGTAAAATGAGTTTTCCCTGAGGTTTTAATTGAGAAAGCAAGCCTTCCGGCAGGGATTCGGGAGCTGCAGATAATATAATGGCGTCATATGGCGCCCGTGCGGAATGTCCGCTGTGACCGTCTTTACAAATAATATCAACGTTATCAATATTAAGCTTACTTAAGACTTTCTTACTTCTTGTTGCCAGTTCTTCTTCCAATTCAATGCCCACCACTTTCTTGACCAACAGTGAAAGTAAAGCGGTCACAAAGCCCGATCCCGAACCTATTTCCAGGATTTTATCCTGAGCATTCAGATTAAGCAATTCAAGCATTAGTGCAACAACATAGGGTTGAGAAATAGTTTGGCCGCACCCGATAGGAACAGCTTGATCCCTGTAAGATCTTTCATTCTCTTCTTCGGGCATAAAAAGATGCCTTGGAATAGTAAGGAAAGCATCCAGGACCCGACGGTCACGAATGCCGTAATCCTTAAGAAGCTTAACCATCTTTTCTCGTTTTGTATATTTGCCGTGTTCAGCGTAGCGGGATGTATTTATTTTTTTCATATGAAATATGGTTTAAAAGTAAAAGGGTATTGGATGCAGAGTGAAAGTTTGGGGTGTGGTGGTATATAGGTCATTAGGATACTTGGATTGTGGATATTGTCTCTTGGATTTTTCGTCCAGTGCTTACCCTTCAAAGCTTGGCGTAGAAAAACCTTCCGTCTTCTGGCTTAAAATGGGGAGGAGAATAATATTTTATGTTTTCTTAATTGGCTTTTTGTGTGTGTTGGGTTTACGTTGATACGTTTTTTCAACCCGGATTATATGTCCTTTATGCATAACAAGGGTAATATCTACCAAATGGTGCCGGATTAAAGATTGCGCAGATGCGAGTACAAGTGTCCGGTTATCCTGTTTGACATTCTTCTTTAATAAAGTGACATATTTTTTTACAAAATAATCATCCAGAGAATCAAAGCCGGGATCATCAACGATGATCAGCTTGGAATCCTGTAAAAAGACAGATAATAAAGCGATCTTTTTACGAGTTCCGGATGAAAGTTCGGTCATTTTTCGATTCGCAATATCTTGTAATGCAAAATCGTCCAATAACTCCATAACCGTGCGGTATGCAAGCGGCGAGGATAGTTTTTTTGCCTTAACGGCATCTGATAATGTTGCCAGGGGTGTTTTCTTGAATTTCATGCCTTCCTGGCGGATATATGTAATTAAACCTTTAACGATCTGGGTAGAATATTGTTTTTTTGCTCCGGATTTACCTTCGAAGTAAATAGTTCCTTCGTCAATCTTCTGTTCATGGGCAAAAACTTCCAGCAAACTTGTCTTTCCTGAGCCGTTTGGCCCTTGGATCTGATATATTAATCCCGGAAAAAGAGTTGAAGTATAGATCTCGATCGGTTGATAAGGTTTTTTTACTTTTATATTCTCAAGCTTAAGAAGTGGAGTTTGTTCACTCATAGTCATTTAACCTTTCGACGTATTCTCCTCCCTGTTTTTCAAAAAGCATTCTAACTTAAACTTAAATACATTGAAATGAAATCTTTTATTTTAAGAATAGTACTCCTGGGATAATCAGGGCATGTCATCGGCACCCGGCGTTTCGAAGTTCCGGAATGACATGGTTATTTCTTGAATCTTAAAATCTTGGCTCTTGGTTCTTGGATCTTGAATATTGTCTCTTGGATTTTGGATTTTATCTCCTTACTAATAATTGAGATTAAATCTCAATTATATGCTTGGATAATGTGACAATAATCACTATTATTTTTAATGATAAACGACAGAGAACAAATTAACCCAATTCCATTAAGTAGAGCTGTAGTTGACCGGCGCTATAGGGTACTGAGTGTTGATGCTAAAGGAGCGGTCCGACAGCGCATGCTGGATATGGGACTGGTCCCCGGAATCTGTTTGTCTGTCGTTCGTTTTGCACCTCTCGGAGATCCCATTGAGATCCGTATTCATCGTTTTCTGATGAGCCTCCGTAAAGAAGAAGCCATGTATGTAATCGTTACAGATCTTGGCCCAAGACCTCATTATGGCCAAAGGCTCGGACGAGGTCGCGGACCCGGGCGGTTGAGGCATTTTCATGGTAGACGATAAAATCATCCACATTGCTCTCGCCGGCAATCCAAACTCAGGTAAAACATCAATATTCAACTGCCTTGCAGGTGCCAACCAAAAAGTCGGTAATTTCAGTGGTGTTACCGTTGAAAAAGTGGAAGGTACTTTTAAGCATAAGGGCTATACCATTCGTTTAGTTGATTTACCCGGTACATACAGCCTTTCTCCCTATAGTCCGGAAGAAAAAGTCGCACGAGATTACATCCTTAAGCAAAAACCCGATATGGTCATCAATATCATTGATGCAACGAACTTAGAACGCAATCTAGTCCTTACCACCCAGTTGATGGACCTTGAGGTTGAGCTGCTGGTCGTCATGAACATGATCGACGAAGTTAAGAAGCAAAACACAACAATAGATTTTGAACAATTCGAACTTCTTTTTGGGGCACATGTTATCCCGGCTTCGGCTGTAACGCGCGAAGGTATACCAAATCTTTTAGACCATATTGTTGATATTAAATCTAAGGCGATCGAAACAAAAAAATACAAACATACATATACCGATAAGATAGAGAAATATATATTTGACCTGAGCGAGATCATCGATTTAAGAGATATCGGACGACTTTACCCCACCCGTTGGTTGGCGATCAAGCTTATTGAGAAAGACACAGATGTAATCGCTTTGCTTAAGCCCACATCACAATGGGATACGATTGAAAAAGTACTTAAAGATATCAAAAGCGATATTCATAAACATCATCATCAAATGGAAGCTGATGTTTATCTGGCTGAAGAACGATTTGCATTTATAAATGGTGCTCTAAAAGAGACGGTAATCAACGTCGAGGAAGAAGCTGAATCTCTGACAGAAAAGATCGACAATGTGCTTTTAAATCGCTTTTGGGGATTACCAATATTTGTTTTGATCATGTATGGTATTTTCCAGTTGACCTTTCGCCTGGGTGAATATCCAATGCAATGGATCGATCAGCTTTTTCAAATTTTCACTAATTTTCTGGATGGTATTATTCCGGCGTCAATGGCAAAATCCATTCTGCTTGACGGTATCATCGCAGGGGTCGGCGGCGTTTTGGTTTTCTTGCCTAACATACTCATCCTTTTCCTTTGCATTTCCCTGCTTGAAGCAACCGGCTATATGGCTCGTGTCGCCTTTGTAATAGACAAACTCATGCATCGTATTGGTTTACATGGAAAATCCTTTATACCTATGATCACGGGATTTGGTTGTTCTGTGCCTGCCATGATGGCCGTAAGGACATTACGAAACCGAGGAGATCGGATCACGACCATGATGGTCATCCCTTTCTTTAGCTGTGGTGCAAAGCTTCCTTTATATACCGTAATCATTTCCGCGTTCTTTGCTCCTAAAATGGCCGGCAATGTCCTGTTTGGAATATATCTCTTCGGTATCTTTATTGCACTTATTTCTGCAAAGCTACTAAAATCAACTGTATTCAAAGATGACTCGGAACCCTTTGTAATGGAACTTCCGCCTTATCGTATGCCATCCACCCGTAGCATGATGCAGCAAACATGGATGCGCGCATGGATGTACATTAAAAAAGCCGGGACTGTTATCCTGCTTGCCAGTATCATCATCTGGTTTGCGGGTTCATATCCCAAGAATTCCGAACTACACCAAAAATACGAAACTCTCCGCCTTCAGGAAGCAGCAAATATTGAACATCTGGACAGAATGGAAAAGTCCGAACAATTACCCTATAGTGTCGCCGGTCGGATCGGGAAATTCCTTGAGCCCATTTCTAAGCCCTTGGGTTTCGATTGGCGACTCAATATAGCCCTGGTGAACGGTTTGGCCGCCAAAGAGATCGTAGTGTCCACTATGGGGACTATTTATGCCATTGGTGACACTGAGAGTGGGACAAAAACGCTTGCTGAATCTCTGAGAGAAGATCCGGAATATTCCCGGGCGGTCGGGATCTCTTTTATGATCTTTGTTCTACTCTATATTCCTTGTATTGCGTCGGTAACCGTTTTCCTTAGGGAAAGTGATTCAAAGTTATGGACCATAGCATTTGTTGCCTATACGCTCACGGTTGCCTGGATCGCATCTTTTTCGGTTTATCAGTTAATAACTCTTTTGGGTTTATAGAGATTTACGATGAAAAAGAAAAGCACACATGAACAATTTGTAGCCTATCTCCGGTCTGAAGGCAAGAACATTACACCTGAACGTATGTTAATTCTTGATGAGGTCTTAGCTCAGAAAGCGCATTTCAAGATCGATGATATTATTGACAAAATGAGCTGTGCGGAAAAGAAAATTTCCAGAGCAACCGTGTATCGCAGCATTAAAACCATTGAAAATGCCGGCTTGATCAAATATATCAGAAGTATTAATGACGAAAAGATCTATGAAGTCGTAAAAAAACATCATGACCATATGATCTGTGAATCCTGCGGGAAGATCATTGAATTTCATGATAACGATCTCGAAACTTTACAAGATGCTATTTGTGAATCACATGGATTCGTTCCTCAACGACATACGATGAAAATATTTGGGTTATGTGAGAAATGTAAATCGTGAATTATAAGTCGTAAGACCTTAAAGAACAAACTGATCAATAATATTATTTCATTATAAGATGTAGAGACGCAAGATCTTGCGCCTCTACAGTTCTATATGTCTATTTAAGTAAGGTCATCTTTCGCGCCACTTTCACATCACCAGCCCGCAAGGTGCAAATATACATTCCCGAGCTTAATCCTGATGCATCAAATTGAATTTCATGCGACCCGGCCAATTGATATCCTTCGTAAAGAGTACTGACCAAGCGACCTTCTATATTATGAATTTTAATTTCAATATAGTTGTCTTCCCTTAAAGAATAAGGAATAGTCGTGATCGGATTGAAAGGATTCGGATAATTATTTCCCAACTTGATCGTGTTAGGAACTGATAATTCGGCAGTATTGACCATAGCGGACGCCGCATCAAAGGTATAAGCACCTACACCGTTTTGATTTCCCAGCACATAGATGGTGAAAATACCATTTTCATGATCAAACACTTCAATATCGCCAAGTAGATTGGGGTTTTTGTTCATACCCAAACGATACGTTGAACCGGCCGATAAAGCGATACTGACCCCATCGGTGATATCAATAATGTAAGCTGATTCCGTATCCTTGACGTAACCGGCTATATAGGTCTTTCCGTTGTAGGCAAATGACGAGATCGCGTTTGCATTTACAGGTAAATTTAAATTGCCTAACATCCAGCTAATATTTTCTCCGGAAGCGGTAAAATGACGCAAGTAGTATTGGTTCGAAGTAACAAATAGTTCTTCAGAATCCGGTGATAATGCCATGGCGGGATTTCTACCATTATTCCGATCCAATGTCAATTGGGTTGCTTCAAAACCTGAACTGATAACATTCCAATCCAGTCTTAGCATTTTATTCGATAAGGCGGCCGGAATAAAAATGCGTATCGAAGCATCATCGTAACGACCAACAACGGTGATGTGGTCACCGAGGCGATAAGCAATATCATTAACTTCATAAACACATTGAGCAACGGAAGTGGGATCTGTCCATTGATAGACTTTAAAGGTTTCGCCGATAGCTGCACAATTAGACGCATAGATAACACCATCTTCGGAGATCTCAATATCACGCAAGGCATGCTGCCCCCCGTTAATGCCTTCGAGATTCAAAGTAAAGGGAATGCTCATTCCTGTATGCGCATTCAGGGCATTAAGATGAATACTGTCCCCATAACTTTGCAAAATGATCACAATATCATTCCCCTGATAAGAGCCCAAAGCTAATCCTGTGGCTTCGAGATTTGTATCGAGAAATGCCGGATAGTTTTGCGCAATAGCCGATTGCTCCCATAGGGTTACAATAAATTCTTCACGGGTCTTGAAGCTATATATATCTGTCCAATGATCATATTTATTCGATCTGACACGCCAGTAATAGTAGCTTGCATAATCCAGGTCATTTAATTGCCAACAAGTATCAACTATAGCTGTTTCATTTAACAGAAGTTCGCTCATAGCGCCATCTCGTGCAACTTCTAAATCAAAAGAGACGGCATCTTCAAAATGATTCCAAGTTAAAACCGGATCTATCTCGGTGCCCTCATAATATACAAAAGGAGTTTGTATCTGTACTTGCGGGGGCAGTTCGGTTGTAAACACCCATGTAGGTGACCAATAAACGGTATTATCCGCTTTTACACGCCAATAATAGGAAGTTTGATAATTTAGTGCCATATCCTTAGCCGTATCATTGAGAGTATATTGTTGTAATGGGGCAATAAAGTCATTAGAGGCTGATATTTCCATCGTAAACTGATTGGCATCCGATTTATCGGCCCAGCGGGCAGAAAAGTCTTTTGGTGTTGATGCATCGGCATATGGAGGATAAATAGGACGGACAAAGGGATAATCAATATCTGCAATCGGACTTTCCAGCTTATTTCGATCCAAAGAAGTAATCCCATAATAATACATACCCGCATCATTGTCTGAGTATTCGTGAACTTGGTTTATCTGAATTTCTTTGGCATTCGACATATCGGAAATATCATCCAGGGGATAGGGTGCGCGATAGACTACATAAGCATAACCCGAATCAGACGGATCGGTGTAATCCGGGGCGTCCCATGAGATTGTTTTAGATCCATCGCCTTCTACAGTAAAAAGTGCATTTTGAGGTTTTTCCGGAGGAATACTGTCTTTCCAGCTCATCACCGGCCATAGTGCCGGATAACGATAAAGATCAAGCTTTAAACTATCGATCGTGTTCTTATGATTATCGTAGAAGTCATTAGCCGTAAAAAATACCGAGCCGTCACAATTATAGGTTTTACGATTCTTGCGTATTTGCCGTGGAATTTCACCACGCGGCCAAGTATCAAGACCTGCACGATACATAGCTTGCCCGGGATAAAAATGCCGGTTGTAATTGGCGGCTTGTGCCGCCCACCAGGGAATTAGAGTTCCGTAATCTTGCCCGCCGCCAAAAGGCCAATAACATTGGGGGGTAATATAATCCACACTTTGCGCTGCTAACCAGGCAAGGGGATCACAATAGAGAACATTATAGGCATCCATACCGCTGATCCCCGGTGGAACACCGGGACGATATATCCCAAAAGGACTTATCCCCCATTTCACCCAGGGTTTGACAATGTTTATACTATCCATGATCGTTTCAACGAGCAAGTTGATATTATCGCGACGCCAATTACCGATATTACTTATTCCCCGGGGATATGCTGCAAAAGTTGATGCATCTTCATTTTCAATCACGCTATATGGATAAAAATAATCATCCATATGTAACCCGTCAATATCATAGCGCATAACAATATCCATTAAAACATTAGAAATATAATCTCTAACTTGCGGTAGACCGGGATCCAAAATATGCACATCGGAAAATCTTAGTATCCATTCAGGATGTTGTTTTGTCACATGTCCGGCACTAATATATTTACTATCATTTACATTTGTTGATGTAGGACCAACAACAGCACGATAGGGATTGACCCAGGCATGTAATTCCATCCCCAGTTTGTGCGCTTCTTCAACAGCAAAAGTCAAAGGATCCCATTCGGTAGTTGGACCTGTACCTTGTGTGCCGCTGAACCAGTAAGACCAAGGTTCAATATCCGATTTATACATGGCATCACAGGAACAACGCACTTGCATCAGCACGGCATTACAACCACTGTCTTTAAGTTTTACCAAATAATTTTTTAGATCATTTTGTTTTTTTGAATCTGAATCCAATTTATTTTTCGGCCAGTCGATATTAGCAACAGTCGACAACCAAACTGCCCTGAATTCGCGTTTCGGCGGCATATCTTTTGCAAAAAGCCCATTTATAATTAACCCTGACACTAAAAGTGCCATTATCACTTTTTTCATTTTTTTTCCTTTTAATAGAGAGACTATCGTTTGAATGTCCAGATTGGCGACCAATCATTCGTATTATCGGCTTTTACTCGCCAATAATATGTGTAAGCCTTTGGTAGTTTTTTGTTCAAACGATTACGATCCAATAAGCGTTCTTCATATACGATAAAGCTAAAATCTTTATCTGTTGCAACCTGAATATGATATGTCTCTGCCTGTGGATGTTTTTCCCAAACGAAGGGAACAAAATAAGCTTTTACTTCCGTGTCAAATACTGGCTTGAGTGGTGCAACAAAATCATAAATGACATGCGCCACTCTACTTTCCAATTTATAATTGTTCAATGCAGTCACGGCATAGAACCATTGTTCATTTGTCAGATCTAGATAATTGCCTTTGCCATTTGTTGCGATATCATGGATAGAAGAACCGCTTTTTCCAAGGTCCTGTTGTGTTTTTGAACGGTAAACGACGTAAGCCCAAGCTTCAGGATTTACATCCCATGTCAACATGACCTCTTCATCACCCATGCGTTCGGAAAAAACAACCGGTTCTTTAAGGGCCTTCCCTTTTTGATGAGAAAATACAGGCCATAATGCTTTGTTTGCATATAGATCTTCTTTCAGAGTATCAATAGTGTTTTTCGGGTTCTGGAAAAAATTATTTGCCGTAAAATATATGCTTCCCTGACAACCATCAATTTCTCTGTTCAATCGGACTTGACGTGCGATCTCTCCCTCAGGAAATTTATCAGAGCCTGCCCTATAAAGAGCCTGTCCGGGATAAAAATGTCGCTTATATTTTTTTGCCAATGCTGACCAATAAGGTATCAACTTGCCATAATCCTGCCCACCACCAAAGGGCCAATAACATTGCGGCGTAATATAATCCACACTTCCTGCCTGCAACCAGGCAAGCGGGTCGCAATATAAAACTGACCATGCATCAAATCCTTCTATGCCTTCCGGTACATTTGGTCTATATATTCCAAATGGAGAAATTCCCCATTTTACCCAGGGTTTGACCTCATCAATGCTATCAGATACTGTTTGTACCAACAAATTGATATTATCTCGACGCCAATCATTTATATCTTCAAATCCCCTGCTTTCTTTTTCAAAAGTTAATGAGTCTTCATTTTCAACTCCGCTGTAGGGATAAAAATAATCATCCATGTGGATACCGTCAATATCATATCGGCAGACAATATCCATAAATACACGTCTGATATAATTGCGAACCGCTTCTTGACCGGGATCAAGAATATAAACACTATTAAATTTTAAGATCCACTCAGGATGTGTTTTAGCTACATGACTTTCATCCAAATAAAATGAAGAATCGATCATTGCCGGTTTATGAACGGCACGATAGGGATTCACCCAGGCATGCAGTTCCATACCTCTTTTATGTGCTTCCTCAACAGCAAATGTCAGTGGGTCCCATAAGGAATCGGCGGCAGGACCTTCACCTTGTGTGCCGCTGAACCAATAGGACCATGGTTCATATGGAGAATTATACATTGCATCACAGGCGGGACGAACTTGAAAGACCACAGCATTTATGCCATTTACCTTCAACGTGTCCAAGTACTTGATCAGGTCAGCTTGTTTCTTTGCTTCGGAATCATATTTATCTTCCGGCCAGTCAATATTTGCAACTGTAGATAACCAAACACCACGGAATTCCTGTTTAGGGGCATCTGCAGGATTAGCAAATATATTACCTATTAGCAGGCTTATTAGTAAAACACGCATTATTGATCTCATACTCTTCCTTTTTTTACTTCTTCAATTGATCAGCGATCGGGTCTAATAATGACATATCGACATGATCTACATCTTTTAAAATATCTTCTTTGGCTTTAGGGTCTTTAACCATTTTATCAAGCATATTAAATAGAAAAGTATCTTTGCGATTGAATTCTGCGCGGATCTTTCTTCCACCAAGTCCAAAGATCTGTTTGTCATCCAGACCCAGGGTCTCAAGATTCTTTAGTACAGATTCGCGATAGTATTTCTGATTATCGGCAGAATCTCCACCAACAGCCAGCACAAGAAGTTTCTTTTGTTTCAACAGATTCTGATGACGGTTCACCCATTTTTTAATACCCATTTTACCAACACGAATATTGGACGCCAAAACGATCGTATCAAAGTTTTTTATATCTTTTACTTTGGCATCTTTTGAGGATAAAACATCCCATGCCATCAATTCGCCAAGTTTCTCAGCGTAGTTCTTGGTTGTTCCATAAATGGAACTGTAAATGATGATTCCAGACATATCGTTTCCTTTATTTTAATTCAGGGTTTCAAATCCTTGTTTCTTCATATTAAAGAAGATGATGACCCCCGAAATAATTGCCAAAGTAAAATACATCACCATTGACCACCATTCAAGGAAAAAGAGTTTGCCAAGCCCGAAGAGAAAACTGTAAATAAGTACAACACCTGCACCCCAGGAAATGAACATTCTGCCAAATCCCGTATCACTTATAATTTCAGGCATTTGTGAAGAGATCTTTTTCCAGCCCAGACCGCCGGGATGTACTTTTTTATAGAATTTCTTCAAGGTTTTTTCATCAGATGGTTTTGTCAGGAATGTTACAATTACCCAAACCAAGGTTGTACCGAAAATAGTCGGATAAAGTGTCATCGGTGATTCCATCCCGCATGCGCGGGCAATGGGATAAATGATCAGAGGTGCGATCATCGCGGCGATCTCAGACCATGCGTTGATTCTCCACCACCACCAGCGTAATATCAGTACCAGTCCTAAACCGGCTGAAGCATTAATAATAAATTCCCATGCGCCTGAAATGGTAGTAAGCAAAAAGCGTGTCACCAGAAGGGAAATAATGATCATCAGGAACATGGTAATTCGCGATATTTTTACATAGTGCTTCTCATCGGCCTTCTTTTTTATAAATCGCCGATAAAAATCATTGATAATATATGAGGAGCCCCAATTCAATTGAGATGATATGGTAGACATATAGGCAGCTAAGAAAACCGCTATCAGTAATCCTAAAAGTCCTTTAGGTAAATAACGCACCATCAGTTTTGGATACATACGACCCGGATCAACCGTGTTTTCATATGTTTCATAATATAATTTGAATTCTTCTGATTTATATGATTGATCATCAGATTTCAATAACGACGGGTTATTAAAAACATCTTCCGCCATGATATACATCTGTGGATTCCGGACTTGCAGGGTAGCGGGATCATCGACTCGCGGCAAAATAACCAAAGCTGACAATGCAACCAAGATCCATGGCCAGGGACGAATAGTATAATGGGCAATGGTAAACCATAAGGTTGCAAACAGGCTGTGTTTTTCGTCTTTAGCTGACATCATACGCTGAGCGATATAGCCACCGCCACCGGGATCCGCACCAGGATACCAGGTTCCCCACCATTGCAGACCGATATGAGCGATAAATGCTCCCACCGTTAGAGCCATAGCGCCACCGGTAACACCTTTAGCGGTAATATTTCCAATTCGCGGAACGAATTCTATCAATTCAGGACGAAGCTTGGTCTTAAGCATGGCAAGTCCGCCGACTTCCGGCAAACGCACCACGATAATAGCCAGTACGATACAGCCCGCGATAGCGAACAAGAATTGGAAACTGTCTGTCCGGGATGTACCTAAAAGTCCGGATGCTGAAGCATAGATCGCAATGATCAAAGCTGTAATGCACACCAAAAGGAAAGCATCAATCTCAGGAATGGTTACGACAAAGATCTTCTCCATGGCTTTGTTCACCCAGCCAAGAATAATAACATTCATAAAAAGTCCAAGATAAATAGCGCGAAATCCTCGGAGGAAAGCGGCTGCTTTACCCGAATATCTGAATTCAACAAATTCAACATCGGTCATTACTCCGGAACGTCTCCATAAGCGGGCAAAAAAGAATACGGTCAACATAGCACCAATTGCCATATTCCACCATAACCAGTTACCGGCAATACCGTTCTTTGCAACCAATTCCGTCACGGCAAGTGGCGTATCTGCCGCAAAGGTCGTTGCAACCATTGCTGTTCCCGCCAACCACCAGGGAAGATTTCTTCCGGAGAGGAAAAATTGATCTGTTCCCTGACCGGCTTTTTTGGAATAATAAGCTGCAATACCAAATATCACAAAGAAAAACAACAGGATAACGCTGTAGTCCAACCAATGTAAATTCATGTCCTTACTCCTTACATGATTATTCTATTTGTACCACGAATTCTAATCAAATTTTGAATGAATTGCAAAAAGCAAATTGTAATAATTATTGTCGATGAGTTGATATGTAGATTTGTTAAAGATCTGAATATTATTTCTGAATTATATTAAAAATGAATGTATCCTGTGGATGTTTAAATACAAATAACTCTGTTTACTGCCGGCACTACTTACCCATTACCAGTTACCAGTTACCAGTTACCAGTTACCAGTTATCGCATATTTTTCAGTTTATCAAAATAATCCATTAATTTTATTTGAAATTCATCATTAATAAAATCCTGCATTCTTTCAAATGCATGCATTTTTGCATTCTCGGTATTTGTCGAACCTTCTCTGCCCTCTTCCATCATTGAAAGAGCGGTCACATCTTGTCCGTCACTCATTTTTATCTGTAGTTCCCAGGAAACAAAAGCCAAGGGCTTCTGATCAATATCAATATTTTTTATCAAAGCTTTCGCACGAATGGATAATAATCCATTATTGCCTACTGTGGTAAATCCCGCTCCATTTATTGCAGTGGTTAAAGCTTGTTTAATTCTGCCATTATTATCTCCCTCTACTGAGATAATGAAATTGATATCTTCAGCTGCTTTATTTTTTAATTCACCCAATTCGGAGAAAGAATAAATTGGCTTTGTACCAATGCCCGGAACGAGGACATCCAGTTGTTCCTGCATCATTTTATTTCGTCCGGCTGTTAACCATGCTGCGGTATAATAATGATATTTCTCAACTGCATCGTTCGTTCCGTATACCATACGAACATAATATTCTATGGTTTCTTGCTCGCGTTTTATTCTGTCCATTAATATTCGTGCGGTTTCAGTGCGCTTAATATGCGCAAGCGTATAAAAAGATTTACTTCTGCTATCCCATGCAGGCTCAACAAATAGGATATTGACAAGATTTTGGTCCGAGATCAGCCTCGCTGTTTCTTCAGAAAACTCATAATATTTTTCCGCCATATTTTTGGCATCTGAGATGCTTTCATATCGCTCTAAAATATTCTTTTCAACAGTGATATGGGTACTGAATATTTGAGCCATGTTGATCGCAGCTTTTTCAATGGCTTTGTCGGGTGTTTCACCCCACCCTTTCGATACGATATAATCTTTATCGGGGAAGTAGTCTTCCCGGTTCTGGTACCAGTCCGGTAAGGAACCGGAACATCCCCAGATCATGATCATGGTAAATAATAGAATAAGAACTCGTTTCATGGTAAATCCTTGACATTCATTCAGGTTAAGATAAATAGCAAAATAATTATAAATAATTTGCGTTAATTATTCGGTATACGCAAACACTAATTTTTTTCAAATATTCCGGCTTTCATTCCTTCACGGATCGATGTAAATTTAAATATAATTAAAATCGGGGAATAAAATGAAAACAAGTATTAGTTACGAAGAAGCAAAAGCACTTTTTGACAATTACCTGAAAACGGAATACCTGCGTTTTCATTCAAGAGAAACCGAAGTTATCATGCGTGCACTGGCTAAACATCTTTCTGAAGATGAAGAATTCTGGGGAATTACAGGTCTTTTACATGATTTGGATCTCGATGAAATAGGTGAAGATATGAGCCGGCATGGCGAACATACGGTTGAATTATTGAAAAATGCCGGTTATGATATTCCTGAACTTTTTAATGCCATCCTTTCTCATGTAGAGGGTATTGAGGGGGTTAATTATAAACGTGAGACTGACTTTCAATACATTTTGGCAGGCGCAGAAAATATAACAGGTCTGATCACAGCCTATGTGATCTTACGTCCTGAAAAAAAGATCGAAGGCATAAAAGCCAAATCTATTATGAAAAAATTCAAATCCAGTGCTTTTGCTGCAAAAGTCAATCGGGATTTTATAAGCGATGCCGCAGAGCATGCCCATATGGACCTTAATGAATTTATTAGTATATCTATTGAAGCAATGTCCCGTATCTCTGATGAAACGGGAATGTAAACTGACTTTATTTATTTTCTAATTGAGTTTCAAGTATCTCTAACAAGTTTTTAATATTGATGGGTTTCGTCACATGCCCGTCAAGAATACTTATAATTTCCTTGTTCCTTACAAAATCCAAAGTATTGTCAGTGATCCCGATGATTGGAATTCCCTTATGACTTTTTCTGATAGCTTCAATGGTTTCATCTGTAAATCCCGGCATATCCAAATCTGCGATTAATATCCGGGGATTATACTGACTTAAATGTGACAGGATATCATCTTCTTTATGTGCCCGGATCACCTGATATTTTCCGGTTAGAACAACATTAAGTAAAATAAAATTACTTTCATCATCTTCCGCTATCAGTATACTTGTTTTCTTTTTACTTTCATGTACCTCATGAGGGTCTGTCTTAATCGGCTCTATCTCATTTATTTCAATTAAAGCTTTCTTGTATTGAAGGGTAAAAAAGGCAGTTGTTCCTTTTTCCGGTACAGATTCCAACCAAATTTTACCACCCATTTTTTCAATAATTGCCTTACTGATCGACAGGCCCAATCCAGTACCTGAAGAAAAAGGATCTACTTGTATAAAACGTTCAAATACTTTCTCTATCATATCCTGGGGAATTCCGATGCCTGTATCGGAAATATAAAATTCCAGCTTATCGCGTATTATTCTATAACCCAGCTCAATATTACCCTCAGAAGTGAATTTCTTGGCATTGGATAAAAGGTTTCGTATTACCTGTGCCAGATTGATCTTATCAACCTGAATATTTATATTTGGAACTTCAGCAAGAGATAGTGTAACAGTTGGCGACAATGAAACTCGCTCTTGTGCCAGGATATTATCACATAATGTAAGTAGATTACATGAGACAAGATTAATACTCAAGGAATCTGTTTCGATTTTGGATATCTCCAGAATATCATTGATCAATTTTAGTAAAAGATCATTATTTTCATTGATAAAAGAGAGATATTTCCGTTTATCTTCCAATTTTAGATTTTCACGTCCGAGTAGATTTGAAAAGCCCACAATGCCATTTAAGGGGGTTCGGATCTCATGACTGATATTTGAAATAAACGCGGATTTTAATCGATCTGATTCCTCTGCCCTGTTTTTTGCTTTAACAAGTTCTTCTTCCTGCTTTTTGCGTTCATTAATATTCATCATAAATCCATTTATCATCAAGCCTTTCCCATTTTCATCACGCATCGCAATAACACCCCGGACCTCTACCCAGGTGATATTTCCGAAAAGAGACATTCTTAACTCATGCAATATAGTATCTTGTTCACCCTCTACTGCCTTATTAACACTATCTATAAATCCATCCAGATCATCAGGATGTACAGAATTCAAATAATAACTGGATTCATTCGGATTTTCTTTCAATTTTTTAGGATCAACATCAAGAGCAAGCCAGAAATTATCATCTTTGAGTAAGATGTTGTTTACCAGATCCCACTCCCAGTAGGAATTTTTACTGTTCAAGAGGGCTTCATTTAAACGATCTTTACTTACCTTGAGTTCATTTTCCTGCTCTTTTTTTATTGTGATATCATTAATAATTGCATATACATATTGGGAATTATCTTCAATTAATATGTTCAGGATCACTTGGGCATGAAATGTACTTCTATCCCATCTAAACATTTCCATTTCAAAAGGAGCAGTCGATAATTTCTTAATGTTCTTTTTCAATTCGTCGTAATTACTGAAATATTTTTTTAGCGGATAATTCTTAAAGTGTTCTTGAGGAGTATTAAATATCTTAAGAGCTTTTTCATTAAAAGTAACAACAACACCCGTTTCTAATTCAAAAATAACAATAGCGCTATTCGACTGCTCAAAAAGAATATTATAGCGATTTGCCAATCGTTTTGTCTTTAAAGCCATTTCAGTCCGTTGAATTTCGAAATTTCGATATCTGAAGTGATAGATCAATAACATCCAGAAAAGGATAAACAGAAGAATTATTAGAGCCAAGGTTAATAGAAAATATGTTTTATATTGATCATAAACCGTTTCGGGCTTATTGACAATGATCGCACCTGAAGGCAGATCCCGAATATTAACATCCCACCTGTTTAATTCCTGCCAATTGAAATAAAAAGCATTTTGATCTTTTACCCGAGCGATATTTTCAAGCAATTCGCCAAATAATATTTGTATTCCAAGTTCTGCGGCCAGTTTACCTTGAATTGCGGAGACAGATACCAACCCACCGAGAAAAGCATTGTTTACGCCAACATCCGTAACGGAAAAAATGGGAGAATTCGAATGCTTTGCTATAATTGGGTAATATTTTATAGGATCCCAAAAACGACCGTCTCCATCTATCTGCCAACTTGAAAAAAGAACAATAGTATTTTCAGGGAGATTTTTAAGTCGTGCATTCAACTCTTGCGTATTCATCCCCATACTTCCATCTAACCAAATAATGTCAATCCCTTTCAAGGCGTTTTTGGCAATATCTCGATGAGATTTTCCGGCCATTGAATTATCAGTCACAACAGCGATATGTTTCGTTTTTGGGAAAAGTTTTAAGCCCAGTTCAACATTCTCTTTAAATGGCAAATATTCTTCTATGCCCACAATCATAGGACAACTATCCGGGTACTCATTTATATTAGCACTAATGCCACAATAAACAATGGGTACTTGATGATAACTATGCCCGATCTCATACAAAGTTTTAAGCGCATTTTCATCAGAGACAATGATCAAGTCCAAATAACCTTTGTCGTAAGCTGAAAGTTTATCTTTTAGAATTTCACCCCAAAATGCAGAATTAACGATGCGTTTGCTGTCTATGTATTCAAAATGGATCTCAGTATTTACATCTCGATCATTGAAAGTATCTAAAATACTCTTTGTTATACCATCTGTCCAGGGGTGTCCCTGATGATAAGAATTTATAACCAATATTTTTTTACTATAATTCAGGTCCAGTTCACCCGTATTGACTTTCAAATACTCATCTTCAGCAAAAGACAACATTGGGATAAGAAGAAATAAAAGAAAAATCAGGTAAATAATATTAGAAAACTTGATATTTGGATTATCAGATTTTACCATATTATTTTGTCTTAAAAGCTTTTTCATGATGCAAATCATTCTCTCTCAATTGCTCATATTATTAATAATGTTCATTATAAGCAGATTTATCAATAAAAAATAGAAAAATATTGTGTTTACTGTTGAATATATTACAATTCTAATACATCCAAACGTTTCTCAAGCTGAGCTTTATAAGCTTCCAAATCTATCTTTTTTCGTGCTACACCCGTACGAACGGCTGCTTCTGCAACAGCATAGGATTCCCACACAAGAACGCGCGGATCAAACGGCTTGGGGATCACATAATCCTTTCCGAAAGAAAAATGTTCATTATTGTATGCTTTTTCTACTGCTTTAATGCAAGGTTCTTTTGCAAGATCAGCTAAAGCCATGGTAGCAGCAACTTTCATTTCCTCATTGATCGTGGATGCTTGAACATCAAGAGCCCCTCTAAATATAAAAGGGAAACCCAGAACGTTATTTACTTGATTCGGGTAATCTGAGCGTCCGGTTCCGGCCAGCGCATCGGGTCGTACTGCAATGATCTCTTCATAATGTATTTCCGGTGTGGGATTAGCCATAGGAAATAATATGGGATTTTCTGCCATTACTTTGACCATATCCGAAGTCACGAGACCACCAGCCGACAAACCGATAAAAATGTCAGCTTCTTCCAGAGCATCAGCCAAGGTAACTTTATCGGTATCGGAGATGAATTGCCTTTTAATGTCATCAAGTTCCTCGAAGCGAGCTCTTGTCAATATCCCTTTTCTGTCACACATCAATATATTTTCATGTATTGCGCCTAATCGTTCATAGTGCTTTGCACATGATATGGCGGCGGCACCGGCACCGGAGATCACAATCTTACACTCGGATAATTTTTTCTTTTGGATTTCACAAGCATTTAGAACTGCCGCACCGGAAATAATTGCCGTCCCATGCTGATCGTCATGAAAAACCGGAATGTTCATTTCGCGGATCAATGTTTCTTCAATATAAAAACATTCGGGTGACTTAATATCTTCCAGATTAATGCCGCCAAAAGTAGGTTCCATTGCTTTGACGATCTTAATGATCTCATCCGGATCTTTCGTATTCAACTCAATATCATAGACATCAACATCGGCGAAGCGTTTAAAAAGGACCGCTTTCCCTTCCATCACCGGTTTACTGGCTGCTGCGCCGATATCGCCAAGACCAAGCACGGCAGTACCATTAGTGATCACAGCTACGAGATTACCTTTGTTTGTGTATTTATAAATATCTTCCGGGTGTTTTTCGATCTCAAGACATGGCTCTGCAACACCCGGCGTATAAGCTAAACTAAGGTCTTCCTGAGTTTCGCATTTTTTGGATGCCCGAACGGTCAATTTTCCTGCTACGGGCTTAGCATGATATGCCAATGCTTGTTCTTTTGTGATCATGATTTCTCCGGATTGACGTGTTTTCCTGTTTTGGAATGAAATTAATAAAATTGACAAATGATAACAAGGATATTGAAAGAATGTTTAATGTTCAAGGGGAGATCATTTAATAAATAAAATCAAAAAATATAAAATTTTAGTCTAACTTGGACTAGTGTTATGCTCACCACCTATATGTAAATCCGACAGATCCACCAAGCCTATTCATAAGAAATTCATCTCTCGTCCATGAAAGTACTGAAGATAACAAAATATTTTCGTTCAAAGCGAACGATCCGCTAAGAGCAAAGGCAACACTTTGCATCCATTCGTTGTTGAATACGTCAAAATCCGTTCCTACAACATTCATCAGCTGAATATAGGTATCAACATCATTGAAATAAAATCTTGCGGTAAATTGATTTTGCCAATTCAATCCATTATTAACGATCAAACTCACCTTATCTCGTAGATACCATTTCCCCGGATATATTGCCCAAGCTACAGAAGGAATATGAGCGGCTGTTGAATCATAATGCATCAGCCTATATCCAATAGCAGATTCGTGGCGCGTTCCAATCGCCTGGAACACTTCAACTGTCACATCGGCAACAGGCATAAATGTTCCATTCAATCCGACCTGAAGACGAGTATTCATGTAAGCTTTTTTCCAGAGTTTATAATAAGTATCCAATGCAATAGTATTATCAATACTATTGTTTCTTAAGTAACTTTTGAATTCAGCAGTAACCAGAATCTTATTAAAATCATGCGTTAAAAATGCTTGCATTTGCTGCCAATCCGGCCGGGCTTGATCAACAATAAGATACTCATAACTAATACCTGCGGCCCATTTTGTTGTCAGGCGGGGCGTGTTGATCAAGTGCAAAAGCCTTTCGATATCATCGGGATCGGCATGATAATATCCGGCCAATTCAAGAAAGGTTCTTGCGGCAGCATATTTCCTGCCGGCAATGGCAACACGAGCCGATAAAATAAAGGCATCGGGGTTTTCCATATCCTTTTCTATCCAAAGTGTAAGTATTCGTGCTGCATCCTCCAACTTTCCGGACCAATAATAGACCGATGCCAGAGCGTAATACGCGTCCAGATAATCCGGAGCCAATTCCAGTGTGTGTATCAATTCAGCTTCTGCCAGATCGTATAGTTCCAATCTTGCAAATAAGCGACCACGGAACAGCAACGCATCTACATCATCGGGAAAATAATTTAGTATTTCCTGATAAACTTCCAATGCTTCTTGAGGAGACCCGGTTTGGTAAAGGATCCTCCCCTTTTCATGCAGGGCTTCATAATCCACCGTTGTCGCACTCAGAATGGTAATAATTGACATAATAATTAAGGTGATTTTTTTCATATCAATACCAACTTTGATTTTTTCTCATATAAGACCATGTTCCCTTGATCCTCCACCAGCTGTTCAACTGACGATAACCCAGATTTTCTATTATAGCAATGAAGATCAAATTCACCATATGCTTGAATTTCGGATAGCGGTGAAAACTGATCTCTTCCAGCACAAGAGTAAAGACGGACAAACACATGCCCATCACAATAGAGACAAGAAGAAAGACTACAATGAACGACGTACTGGCATTACCCGTTAACAGAAAAAGTAAAAACGCAATATATCCGGTTACCTCAATAAAGGGTCCGATCATTTCATATATAAAATAAAATGGCATTGCCAACATACCAACCTTTTTATATTTCGGCCTGAATAAAATACTAATATGCCTCATAACAGAATCAAGCAAACCTCTTTGCCAACGATCACGTTGTTTTCCCAGAGTTTTTAAGGTAGTGGGACCCTCGGTCCATGCAATGGGATCGGGAAGATATCTGATCTTGTAGGGTATGTGATTATCTCCGCAATATTTATGCAAACGCACGATCAATTCCATGTCCTCGCCAATCGTTTCATGCAAATACCCCCCGGCTGCGACAACGATCGAATGTCGAAAAACCCCAAAAGCACCGGACACAATCAATGAAGCATCTAATTTATCCCATGCCAAACGCCCGCCATAAAAAGCCCTTAAATATTCCATGACCTGAAAACGTGCCCAGATATTTTTGGGAAGATCAACTTTTTGGATGTGACCGTTCTCAAATTCACATCCGTTTGCAATTCGGATGATCCCGCCACTCACAATGGTTCTAACATCCTCGATGAATGGAACGACAACCCGGGCAATGGAGTCTTCTTCCAGCATGGAATCGTTATCAATAGCACAGAACAAGGGAGTTTGGCAATAGTTGATCCCAACATTTAAAGCATCCGCTTTTTTACCGTTCTCTTTATCGATCAGCCATAGTTTAGGATATATTTGACTTTGATATATTTGTTTCACATCTCTTGTTTCCAATTTAGATACCTTGGGAAGAAACGCCGGTTCCATTTTAAATGTTGTTAACATTTTTGCAAGCGTATCGTCCGTACTTCCGTCATTGATGAAAAGGATCCTCATATCCGGATATTTTATTTTCAATTGACTTTTAATGGATTTGACGCAGTTTTGAGATTCATTGAACGCCGGAGTTAAAAGAGTCACCGGTGGAGCACTGTTCATCAGAATCTTATCGTTTGGACTGACAAGCTTTAATCTGACCAAATAACTCTTTAAGCCACGATAAGCGATTATATTTAATACAAAATACCATATGTTCAAGGTAGTGAAATATATTAGAACTACGTAATTGAAAACCGCGATCATAGTAAAAAGAATATCTTTGATCAAATGAGAATCTCCTTGTAGATGTCTTTCCATTTCAATTCTTCTATTGAACCGGTTGAAAGATAAGGAAAAGTACTTGATTTTTCAATTATTTCAGCGGCATTGATCGGCACCATGATGTTGCTATCATTGAAGATCTTTACTATATCCTCAGCAGTCAATTTATCTGACAAGGTCAAGTATACCCTAATGGCTGCAGTTCGAACTTGTGGATTGGGATGCTCGATAAAGGGGTGAATCAGATCGAGTTGCTGACTGTCTTTTTGATCTTCAAGATATCTTAACCAGCACGATAACACCCCGGGATCCTGCGCCCGGTTCAATATTATCTCACTGAGATCGAGACAGTCCATATTACGCAGGCGACGAACCGTTTCAATGGCTATCATCTGTTCATTGGGCGCTGTAAATCTATTTTCAATGATCTGCCTTAAAAAGGGCACAATATCAGATCCCATTTCCACGAGTAAGTTACTGATATAGATATAACTGATATTCGGTAATTTAAACAGTATTCTGATCAATTGTTCTTTTATATGAATATCGTCAACCGCATGCATCTCTCTTATGGCTGTCAATGTCATATTCATATCATTGCTATTTATCATTAAGAATTTATATTGTTCCTCAGGATGAAATATCCCGATAAGATGGATCCCATAAACTATTTTCCCCTTATCACGGCTACGCAAAAAACGATAAACATTTTTAAGCGACAGTCTACCTAAAGTCAGCAACCTCTCTTTTTCTTTGCCTTTAAGAAGATCAACATATTCTTCCAGATAAAATAAGAAACGGATCGAATGTTTTTTTTTCAATTTCTTATATCCGTCAAAAGGATGTATTTCATTATGCATCACTTCGAGGATCACGTTGTTCCAGTTTTTTTGATAATGTATATCCTGTTGAGCGATCAACCGATTCTTGAAACGTAAAAAGACGGCAAAAAAGAATAATATCAGTGTTATTAAAAAAAAGAATAAAATAAAAATGATAAGAATGGAAAGTAATCCATTCCCATTCGTGAAAGAAAAAATTCGAAACAATTTAACAATATGTGTGTCGATAGTCGTTATTGCTCTGTAAGACGTTTGACCCTTGCCGTAAGTTCGACCATTGAAAGAGGCTTCATTAGATAATCTTCCGCACCCGCATTAAAGGCTTCGGAAATTTCATCTTCATGTCCATACCGACTTAGGATCATAATCGGAACACTGGCAAATGATGATGCCTCATGGATCTTTTTTACCATCTCAATTCCACCCTCGGGAATCATTGTGTCAATAATGATGGCAGCAAGGTCATTAATATCGGTATATGTTAAAATATCATGTAATTTCGACAAGAGAAATGGGATATAACCTTCTTTTTTCAGATTATAAGCGATGATCTGACAAGAAACAGGATCGGGGTCAAAGATCAAGATATGTCTTTTGGACGATACAGTATCACCCAAAAATTGAACCGGGGCCAACTCAGGATGCTTATCCATACTCATCAGCTGTCCGGCAAGTCTTCTCATTTGCATATCCAGAGATAATTTAGGATTTATCACCGACATCACACTCCGAAAGCCCGGAAGTTTTTGTTCACCAATAGCATCTTCCATCTTCAGCAAATAACGCTGGCGTAATCCTTCCATACTCTCAATCTGTGTAGGATCATCATCGGTGGAATAAAACACGATCATTTTATGGGTCCAAGCTGATGCATTCATTTTCGCACTGAACATCTCACGCATAAGATTAGCAAGAGCCGTCATCAGGTGATCACCCTGATCCATACCGATATCTCTCATGATCGCATCCATACCTACCGGCGCTATAATTCCAAGAATACCCTCAGACTTTTGAGCTGCTATATTGTTGGATTCTGCATTAAAATGAGCTTCGAATTCATCACGAGGGTGAAATCCACTTAAAATATTCCCGCTTGTTTCTTCGATCTTTTTCAGTTGAATTTGAGTGTGAAGCTTTCGTTGGATCTTACTGATAAGTTCATTTTTGTCGTAAGGATATTGGATATATCCATCGGCACCAAACGAATAAAAATCAACTTTTACTTTATCTTCAGGAAGTCGACTCATAATAAGGATCGGGGTGGTATGCAGATGGGTGTTCTTTCTCAATATCTCAATAAACTGGCGACCGCTTCCATCGGTAAAAAATGGATTGATAATTATCATATCAATATCATATTCCCTGATAAAAGCTTCAGTTTCTCTCACAGATGTAGCAACAAAATAATAATCAAATAATTCTATTGCATCATTGGCAATTTCTTCCGCTCTTTGTTTGTGTTGCTCAATAACCAATAAGTTCTTTAATTCACTCATGGTATCCCCTTTTCTCTCATTTGTAAATTTTTCTTAAGGCAATATATGAATTTACACATCATGACCTTCCCCCATTATTCAAACGGTCTGATGTGTTAGTATAAACTGTTTTTTATACTCCATCGGTGTCATCTGATTCAATGCACTGTGGGGTCTTCGATGATTGTAATCATCCTTCCATTCTTCAATGACCTGCTTAGCTTCTCTT
>JAIPIT010000023.1 GCA_021734505.1 Fidelibacterota bacterium
ATGATGACTAAAACAGCACTATATTTATTTTGAAAATAAGATTGAGAAACTTAAGAGAGAATGAGAGAGATAATATGCGGAGAAACAAAATCATGAAAAAGATATTAGTTGTAGCGCTGACAGCAATATTAAGCGTAAGCCTTCTTTCAGCACAGACAATGAATACGAAATTGCGCGATGCTACCTTTTATGGAAGTAAAACCGGGTTTGGAATATTGCCGGCAACAGATCCTTATTTGGGAACAACAACGGTGAAAAAGCAGCTTCCTGACACCATGGTTGACTGGGTTCATGTAGAACTTCGAGATACTGAAAAAGGTGAAACTGTAGCAGAAGCAGTGGGTTGTTTGTTGGAAGACGGAAGCGTAACTGATACAACAGGAACTAACGGTTTATCTTTTACAGGTCTGGAATCCAGTACACGCTACTACATTGTTGTTAGGCATAGAAATCATCTTGCTGTCATGAGTAAGGATTCAGTTTTAATTGATGAGTCGAATGGAACTAACGAATATGATTTTACTGTAAGTGACGCAACCTATGGTGGTAGTAATAATGGTGTTAAACTAGTAGGTTCGGCTTATGCAATGATCGCGGGTGACGGTGACGGTAATGGCCAACTCCAGACTACTGATAAAAGTAATACATGGAATGTTCAGGTTGGACAATCAGGGTACAAAACAGCCGATTATGATTTAAATGGTTGGGTTCAAACTACTGATAAAACTGCTTTTTATGAAAGTAATGTTGGAAAAGGTTCGTTAGTACCTTAACAATAGATTTGAGATTTAAGAGAGAAAGAGAGAAGATAAAAAAATGAAAAAAATATTATTAATCCTTCTATTAATGATTACAGGACTAATGGCTACAACTACGCCAGGTGTTGTACATTTTGTATTTGAAAATGGTGTTGTAACAACTTCCGGTGATGATACATTTTATGAATTTGATATTCAGGCATATATCACTGGGACAAGCAATGCCGAAGATCTGATTTTTGGAAGTGCAAATGTTTATGTGGAATATGATACTAAATTATTTGGATCTTTTATTGCGGGGACAAGTTCACTTGAGTTTGAGATGACCGGAATTCTTGCTAAAAAATTATATGATGTTTTGCCTGTTTATAAAATTTATAATTCACAAAATAATTCTCCCAATGTTTTCGCTTTGACCTTTGATGCAAATTATGAAGATACTGGATATTATGATCCTATGTCAACGGATCCTGAAAATCCTTCAGATCTATTTCATCTTAAAATGAAGGCTGTGGCAGCGGGGAGTGGAGAGGTTTCTTTTCCCACTTACATTACTGATGTTGATAGTGTTTTTTATACACTCGCAAGTCTTCAATATGCGGGGCCTCAGGACTTTAGTGATGCTATAGAAAATGTATTAATAGAAGGTCCTGTAACCGGTGAACCTTATACCTCAATTGAATTGGCATACTTTGAAGCTGGCAATAAGGGTGGAAAAGTTCGCTTAAGATGGAGAACTGAAAGTGAAACTGAAAATCAAGGATTCATTATTAAACGAGCTTTGATGTCTGGTGAAGATATCGGAGCATATGAAGTGATTGATTCTTATATGATAAATGATGAACTTTTAGGTGCCGGTACAGTCAATAAAAAAACAGACTATATATACTGGGATAGATCAGTTATGCCAGGTCATACTTATGCTTATGTTCTGCAAGATGTAGATCTTGGTGGTCATATCAGAGAATGTGAGCCTGTTATCGTTAATATTCGAGAATCCAAAATCATTTCAAATGATAAGTTTGAATTCTCTGCTTCTTACCCGAATCCTTTCAACCCTGCATTTGTAGTTCCGTTTGAACTATATACTTCCACCACTGTTGATATCAGGCTTTATGATGTCTCGGGTCATTTGGTTGAAGTTGTTGCAAATAGAGAATTTTCTGCGGGTGAGTATAGACTTTTGGTAAATGGCAGTAACTTGAGCTCAGGCGTATATTTACTAAGAACCCAGGTAGAAGGTATTGTTAATACGCAGAAGATGCTGTTAGTAAAATAGAATATTAAAGTTTACGGAACATGTTTCGCAAACTTCTTGAATAAGACAGGGATATTTTGTATCCTCAACGTTGGTAACTGCGTGAATGCAGATTGAAAATAATGCTTAGGGTGAATACCTTATCGTAAATTTGAAAGATGATTTACGTTAAGATAGTCCCACTGAGTTAAACGATGGATAGAGCTTAGCTCTATGAGGTTAAATGAAAAAGATCATTGTAACATTATTGTTGATTGTACTGATTTCAACGCAGGTATTTGCTGAAGAAACCGGTACTGTTATGCTTTATTATAATAATGGGACAGTTTCGTATACCGATACTCAAACTTTTTATGAATTTGATGTAGATGTATATATTGACGGCGGTACAGATAATTCATTCAGAGAAGGTCAAATTTATGTTGAATATAATTCAACAGTTTTTGGGGATAGTGTCGTCACAAATAATAAATTAATTTCAGTTACCCTAATGGGTCCTCTTGCTGCATATAGTGGTGCGCTTTATAATTTCCCTAATAATGGTGCTGATGCTTCTCCAAATTCATTTTCTATTACTTTTGAGCCTAGTCAAACTTTCAGTACCGGGTTTTATGATTCCAATACCTATATTTCAAATGCATCAGGTACTCTTTCAACGATTATGCGAATTAAATTGGAAGTTATTGCTTCAGGTTCATCCGAAATTAACTGGCCTGATTCTGTTGATGGTATAAATAATTTGTTTAGAGAATATAGCTCCGAATTAGGGGATGTATATGAAGGTTTCTCCCCTACAAATGCAACTGAAACGACCAATATTACTTACTCAAATACCGGTGATCCTGCACTACCAATTACTTTAAAAGAATTTGTAGCTAGCTATGAAGAATCAAAGGTTAAATTGAATTGGATTACTGAGAGTGAAGTACAGAATCTTGGTTATATAATTAAACGTGCTATAATGTATGCTGATGATGATATCTCTGCCTACGAAGTCATTGCCTCTTATCAAGAGAATGATAATCTTTACGGTGCCGGTACAACAACAGAGCAGAACATATATTTTTACTATGATAAAAATGTAAAGCCAGGTGTTAATTACTCCTATATATTGGTGGATGTTGATTATGATGGGAACGCTGTAGAGCATGGACCGGTAAGTATTATCATACCAGAGAATCTGCTGTATGTCAGTGAAGATTTTAAATTAGGTTCAACCTATCCCAATCCGTTCAATCCCAGTTTCACTATTCCATTTGAATTGACACACACGATGGATGTTAGTATCAATATGTATGATATCACAGGTAGACAGGTCATGTCTATTTTGGATGGAACATTTGATGCTCGGCAATATCAGATCCGTGTTAATGCTTCTAACTTTAATAGTGGTATTTATTTCGTACGAACTATTATTGGAAATGAAGTTATAACTCAAAAAATAACATTACTCAAATAAAAAAATATTTAAAAAATAATTTAAAAGCCCGTTCATAACGGGCTTTTCATTTTATATTACAAATATTAATTAACGAATAAGTATAGATTTTTCCAGATATTTTTCATCATTACCATAAATGAATAGAACACTACCTTCTTTTATCAATTGTATGATATCTTGCGTGATATCCGTAGGAAGAGCAGGGCAACCCCAGCTCCTTCCAAGGCGGCCATTTTCTTTAATAAAATCCTCGCTGACGTAATCTGCAGAATGAATGACAATGTAACGTTTACGGGCATGTTTATTAAAACCCCTTTCAAGGCCATCAAGTTTAAGTGAAGTTCCATGCTTTCCTTCATAAGTTTCAGCTGTAAGATAGAAGCCCAGACTGCTTTGACGGCTTCCGTTCTTATCTGAAAAAGCGATAGCCAGATCTTCACCTGAATTAACCCCATGTGAAGTATATGTGTGAAATAGAAGTGTTTTATTGGCAAGATCAATTAGGTAATATCGTTTATCGGTTGAGGGACGTGAAAAGTCAATTATACTAATCATAGAATTATTCTGAGGCATGATCTTTGAATACCCGGTCATTGCCATGCGGAAAACATCTTTTTCCATTACAGGCTCAAGGGCCACTTCATGATAAACTTTATCAATTGCCGATAAAGGCATTGGTGTTTTATTATAGTACATCGTTGAACATCCTAGAAATACGGTTATAATTAATATAAATAATACAAATTTGCGCATAGCTTGTTCCTTAATTGTTTTTGATCATACCCAATAAGCCATTTTCTATGATCAATCGCTGTGCAGCATCACCCAAAGGATTAAAACTATATTTTTTATTTACTGTAGTGATGATGCCCTCTTTAAAGTTAACACTGATCTGTAAAGTGGTGTCCAAAGTTAGTATATCATTTGTAAAAGCTTTACGAAGATCATTGATCAGATCAGCGCATTCTATTACTATAAAACCATTGTTCAGTGCATTACGTTTATAAGTCTCACTAAATGATCCTGCAATAACGAGTTGTATGCCTTTGTGCTTAAAGGCTGTAGCTGCTTGCTCCCGTGAACTTCCCGTTCCAAAATTGAATCCACCTGCTAGTATATCACCTTTATGGACAATATTTACAAACTCGGGGTCATAATTCTCCATTACAACCTCTGCTTGTTGTTCATCTGTCATAGTATCAATATAGGTGTATTTACCGGGGTAAATACCATCGGTATTTAAATTATCCTGAGGACAATAGATCAGCTTGCCTGTTACTATTTCCGGGAATCCTTTACGAATGCTTGTCGATACTTTTCGTTCAATTTTAGGTGATTCTTCAATACTGCAAATTGGTTTATGAATACCTTGTTCATCTGCAACTATACGCCCTTTAACGGCCGACATTGCGACAGTAAGGGGAGAACCAAGATAGGCTTCGGATTCTTTTACACCCATGCGGCCTTTAAAATTACGGTTTGTTGCCGAAATAGCGACTTCACCAGCTTCAAGAAGTCCCGTACCTAAACCAATGCACATTCCGCACCCGGGTGGTAGTTCTATGGCTCCGGCTTCCAATAAATTTTGCCATAGTCCTTCTCGTTCAAGTTTCTTTTGTATCTCTTTTGAAGCGCAGCCAATATAAAATTCAACACCTGCGGCAACTTTCTTGCCCTTGATATATTCGGCGGCAGCTACAAAATCTTCATAACGACCATTTACACATGAAACCAGATATGCTTTATTTATGGGCATCTCTTTTTTGTTTATATCGCTTGCAGAATACATCTTTTTAAGGCCATGAGGACCCGATACAACGGCTGAAATAGTACTGACGTCAAAATGTACGACCTTTGAATAATAGGCGTCAGGATCCGCTATAAGGCGATCTTCTTTCAGGTTTTGTATTGTGGTCCCATTGATACGAGGATGTACCGTTAGTCCCTTATCGGAAGCCACACCCATCAAACCACGTTTTTTGATCGTTTGATTGCGCTTTTCATACCATTCAAGAGTCAGGTCATCAACAGGAAAGAGTCCAACAAGTGCTCCCCATTCGGTCGTCATATTTGCTATGGTAAGTCTCTGTTCAATGCTGATATGTTGTAAAGCGCTTCCTTCGAATTCAAGAGCGAAATTCAGTACTTCATCGTTGGGGAAAAGTCCACAAAGTGCAAGTGCAATATCTTTACCACTTACACCCGGTGCGGGTTTACCATCTAAAACAACTTTAGCAATGGGTGGGATTTGCCACCAAGTTTCCCCGGTTACCCATAAACCTGCCGCATCTGTACGTACGATCGGAGTTCCAAGGCATCCAAGTCCACCATACATATTGGAGTGACTGTCAGATGCTACCGCAAGTGTATTGGGAAAAGCATAGCCTTCATCACACATGATCTGATGACCGATACCGGTTTTAGCCGGATAGAAATCAATCCCATATTTATCGGCAAAAGCCTCTATCTTTGCATATTTTGCAAGATTCTTTTCATCGCTGCTTTGTACATTGTGGTCCAAAGCAAATACCGGTTGATGAGGATCATTGATGGTCATTTTCCCGATTTCATTAAATTTTGGGATCACAGCCCCGGTATTATCATGAGTGAGTACATGTTTCGGACGGATCATTACATAATCGCCACTGTGTACAATTTCATCGTGCTTCACGACAAATCGTTGCACGATCTTTTCAATCAGGGTTTGTTGCATGCTTAGTCTCCAAGTTTAACTTAGATGAAAATAGTTAAATCTAAGAATAAAATCTATATAAAAAAGAAAAGTCCCGATTATTCAGGACTTTTGTGAGTGCGGAAGGATTCGAACCTTCGACCAACGGCTTAAAAGGCCGCTGCTCTACCGACTGAGCTACGCACCCATGAAAAAAGCTCAAAAGTATAAGTAAAAAACACAGTTAAAGCAAATAAAATGTTGAAAAATGAGTTAAAAAAGGCTTTAAAATTTTTTTAATCAACCCTTTGAAGACAAGGGATGAAAATTCCAAATACATTGTCGTTTAAAGCATTTTTATGTATCTTTTTAAATGGACATTCAAACTACTCCCAAAGTAAAGTGTATTTTCGGATTGATTTACGCAAATGACAGTAAACTTTCAGCCTGTATCCGTCATCTAGAAACGGTTTATGGACCTTTTGATATTGTTAGTGAAGAGTTTCCCTTTAATATAACTGATTACTATGAAAGTGAAATGGGAAGTGCTTTAAAGAGGAAATTTATTTCATTTATCAATTTGATTGAACCCCAGCAATTAGCCGAGATCAAGCGTATATCAAATATTATTGAAAGATCTTACTTAAAAGAAAAGAGACGAAGTATCAATTTAGATCCGGGTTATTTGGACATGGATAAATTTATTCTGGCATCTGCAAAATACGGACGTCAAAAGATATATTTGGGAAAAGGGATTTACGCGGATCCGACTCTATATTATTTTAAAAAAGAATTTCATCCTTATGCCTGGAGCTTTCCGGATTTCAGTAGTGGTATATATAATGAATATTTTGAAAAAGTACGTTCTCAATTTAAACAACAGATCAAAAAAATATGATCGTTCTCTACATATTTTTGGGATTAATAGGATTTCTACTGTTTTTTGCAGCTATGATGATCTTTATTCCTTTTAAAATTTTCATCAAGGGAACATACTGGGACAAAAAACCTATCGGTCAAATGGATGTCTATTGGATCAAATATTTTCTTGGTTCAAGATTGCGTATAAAAGATTTAAATCATATTCATATCCTTCTTTGGTTTTTTGGAATTCCCATACCATTCCGTTTACCGCTATCAAGAAACAAAGCAAAAAAAGAAAAAGTATCCGATGTCGAAAACAAGGAGCTATTGAAAAGTGAGTCCAAAAAACAAGATGAAACTGATAATGATGAGGTAAAAGATAAAAAGAGTTTAAAAGAAAATATTCAAGATCTTATTGGAGCAAAGGATAAGATCAGCGATCTCTGGAATAAGTATAAAGAATATATTAAAAAAATATTTGTGAGCTATATCACGTTTTCATTGGAATATCTTGATGCTGAACTGGGTTTAAAAGATCCTGCGCAAACCGGAAAAGTGGCAGGGATCCTTTATTCTACCTTGTCTATAGCGCCATTGAAAGGTGTGAATATCTCGTGGGATTATCTAAAACCTAGTTTCAATATTGCAGCAGGAGTAAAAATGACTATGAAATTATATGGTATTCTTCGTACATTATTACGCATATACTGTACATATAAAAAGGACTTAAAAAATGAAGTTTAATGATACTTTGGCCATACTGCTTGATAAAGTTAAAGCTTTAGCCAAAACCGAAACGGTCGTTGGAGACCCAATTATTGTTCAAGATACCACCTTGATCCCGATCTCAAAGATAAGCATCGGATTTGCAACAGGTGGTGGAGAGCATGGGGCAGATGACATAAAAAGCGGTGGTGATGGTGCCGGAGGGGGCATTTCGATTACACCTATAGCAGTAGTAGTTGTCAAAGAGGGGAAAGATTCCAAACTTCTTTGGCTGGAAAAAGAAGACAGCTCAGTAAATAAGTTACTCGATTTAGTACCGGGTATTCTTGATCGTATTGCTCCAAAGGAGAAATAAGGGACGAAAAAATGCATCATTTATTAGAAGAAATTCCATTATTTGATGGTGTGAAACCAAGTGTTCTAAAAACAATATCCCAACATGTAAGCATTAAAAAGTACAAACGAAATCAGATGATCATCTGCGAGGGCGGTATGAATGAACATTTTTACATCATTAAAAAAGGTGAAGTAAAAGTTTATCGTACAAATAAATACGGGCAAAATGTTGTTCTTGCCCTTTTACATGAGGGTGAGTTTTTCGGAGAGTTATCAATCCTTGATGAAGATACCGCATCTGCAAATGTAGTTACTATTCAATCCACCGAGTTGCTATGTATTCATGATCGTCAATTTCTAAGAATGATGAAAACTATTCCCTGTATTGCAAATCACCTGTTTTATCATATGACGAAAAGAATCCGTACCTGTGATGATTGTATAAAAAACCTAAATTGTCCCAATTCCTATGATAGGGTTGGATCTGTCCTGATACACCTTGCCGAAAAGACAGGATATCGTAAAAATAGTTCGGTTGTAATTAATAAAATTCCATTTCAACATAACATTGCATCACTTGCAGGAACGTCACGTGAAACCGTGTCCCGGGCTTTTAACCGATTTAAAGAAGATGCATATATCACAAAAACAGGACGCCACTTAGTCATTAATGATTATCCGAGATTCTACGAGGAATTCACACAATGAGCCTGTTGCCCTATGCACGCCGAGGATTTCATTATAATAATTATAAATTTTATCTGGATGATCGTTTTGGAGAACGTGTACAACGTGTTTCCATAGAAGGTGGATTTACGTGTCCAAATAGAGATGGTACCAAGGGAGAAGGGGGATGTATTTATTGCAATTCAAACTCTTTTTCACCACCATACTCTGATCGTAGTATCTCTATTCAAGAGCAAATATCTGATGGAACTCGTTTTCTTAATGGCCGTTTTAGGGCAGATAAATTTATTGCGTATTTCCAAAATTATACCAATACCTATGCACCCTTGAATAAACTTGAAAAAATGTATCGGGTAGCTCTTGAACATCCCAAAGTAATTGGTTTATCGGTTTCAACAAGACCTGATTGTATAAATGATGATATACTTGGCTTACTGAAGGATATTTCAAATGATTACGATGTCAATTTGGAATTGGGCTTGGAATCTTTGAGAGACAGATCTTTGGAGTGGATGAATCGCTGCCATGATGTAAAATGCAGTTTAAATGCTCTTGAATTAACTGCAAAATACGAACTGGACGTAACGGCGCATATGATTTTGGGATTGCCGACAGAGACGAGGAAAGAGATCAAAGAGATGGCAAAAGAATTAAATGATCTTCCTTTGAAATTTCTTAAACTTCATCATTTACAGGTCATAAAAAATACAAGGTTGGCACAAGAATATGCAAGAAAACCATTTCAAGTATTCGAATATGGTGAATATGTTAAATTTGTTGCAGACTATATTAGTTTACTCAAACCGGAATTCATTCTCCAACGCGTGATCACATCCTCACCGGATGATTGTCTTATTGCACCTAAATGGCCGCATACAACAACGGCTTTTATTATGGATTTGCAAAAATACATGCGTGAAAATAATATATTTCAAGGCGATAAATACTAATTAGAAATAATAGAATGAAAATCACAGGGGACGGTCGCGACCGTCCCTTTGTATTATTTCATTAATAAACATTTTTTAACAAAATGAAATTCTCCGGTGACATTTTTTACATCAGCTCTAATAAAATATAAGCCTGATGGTCGTTCCGAAGCGTCCCAGGTCAACTCATAATTTCCTGCTTCGTGATGACCGTTATATATTGTTTCTATGTGTTTTCCCAGAATACTATAAACACTGACATTTAAAGTGCCGACAGCTGATAATTGATAGCTTAACGTTAATTGGGGATTAAATGGATTAGGATACACTGAAAGGAGGAAAGGAGTTTCAGGAAGCTGAACTTCAATGGATGTTTCAATGGTATCTGTTTGAATACTTGCATCAACAAAACTATTTGCCGGAACATTTACATGTGCATAAACAATTTTTGGACTTGAGATTGAATCGATCTGGAACAAGGTGGCATTGGTCAGTGATGTTACCTTTTTTCCATCTTCAAGAGGAAAGGTTACGAGACAATTATTGAGTTCAACCCCTGAATTATTGGTGATCTTGATCATTGATTGATCTGCACTTACGGTTTTCGTTATTAATTCACCGTTATAGCCGGCTTGAAATCTTTCTATGGATGTTATGGTATTATCATTTACTGTTACCAATGTATATCTGCGGTTCCCATCACAGGTTGAGCCCGTACTGATATTCAGTGGTAATGCACTAATATTATCATCACCACTATTGCTATGAATATGTCCCCAGAATGCAGCATCAATGCCCAATGCAGAAAGATCCAATTGATACTGGAAATCTTTATGATAGAATGCTATGGTTAAATCGGCAGATATATTTTGTGAAAGATCATCATTTAACCATTGAAGCTGTGATGCAATAAAACTGTCAGTTCCATATAATTCTTCCCGCCATCTATCATAATTATTATAGGCCTCAAGTCCGATAAAATGAGTATTACCATAATTAAATGAATAATTCTGGGTTGTTGTAGCTACAGCACTTGTATTGTTCAAATATCCCCATCCAAGATATTTCCACCAAGTTCGTCGAGCTGTTCCATCAGGAGCAGGTGCCGAATCCCACCCGCCGAGGTCATGATTTCCCGCTACTAAGAATAATGGCACTTCAAGTTCATGTAGAAGTCTTTTTGCACTTGAAATGGAAGGTATGCCAAGGACTTCAAGTTCTCCGTCATTGATAAAATCACCCGTATGAAGTACGAAATCCGGATTGATAATATTAATATCATTTATTACTTCGCGAAAATCATCAAGTTCTGTTGTATCTGTGTCAACACCCTCATCACCCCAGAAATTATGTGTTGGCAAATGTGTATCCGTTACATGAACGAAAGTGAAACTGTCTTTATATTCCGGAATGATATATAATGCCTGCTCGGAGATATCCAGACTATCTGAACCTGTGCAAGTGATCTTAAGGTCATACAAACCATAAAACATTTCCGAAGGCAAGTAGGCTTCTAGTGTGCGCAGACCAAATGAAGAAGAAACACTGACCTCAGAAAAATCAAGATCATATTCATTTCCATTAAATAAGAGGGAGAGCGATTGAGCGAATTCAGAAGAAGGTAAGGATATTTCAATTTTAAGCGTATCGCCCGGCAATGCCATTGTTGGGATATTGATAAGAGGTAATTGTATGATCGTGAGTGTGTCTTGTGTGTAAGTTGGTGTTATAGCGTCACCTAAAATAAATGAAATGTCCTGATTTGTTCCCTCAGAAATACTGATCGTTTGTTCTTCCATCTGACTATCAGTTATAACTCTACATAACCAATTTCCGGTTTCTATACGTATACTGAGGAATCCGGAATTATCTGTGTAATCGTAAATTGTTGCATCGCTATCCATTTCTTTTATAAATGAAATCTGAGCATTGTTAATCGGCAATCCATTTCTGCTTACAGAAACTGATGCCGTTCCGATGGACAAATTTCTCATGTCTAAAAATGTATCATATATTCCGGCAAGGTCTTCGGAAACGAAAAAATAACGTGAGATGCTTGCGGAATCTCCAGAAAGAATATTGACTTCTTTTAATGTCGCATCACTCCAATAAGCACCATGGGTCGCTTCGAAATCTTCTGAAGTAATATAACCATAAGTAGAATGGGGTGTTTTAGATGCGATCCATCCATTAGATGAATTTCCGCCCGGTACAAATGGAGGTAATCCCCAATCAAAAGCATCACCCAATCCATAGTTACTTAATGTAGACCCCGTATTGTTCTTGAAAGTAGTGATAAGCTTCAAAGAAGAAGTGTTATCATATAAAATGTAATCTGTTGTAATAGAAATGCCGGAGTTATCAGAATCAACCCCTTTAACCCTGATATGCGCTGAATCGTAGGGTGATCCCTCAGAAATTACTTGAATACTTGAATAATTACCCTGTCGGGGCCAATCTATGTTTAAATAGAGATATAGGAGTTTAAATTCATCTAAACCACCTATTAATGCTGCATCTATGCATTGACCACCGGTATTGCTACTTGAGTATGCATTTGGAATATCTGAAATAACAAAGTTGACGCTATCATTCATAAGAAGATAATCCCCAATCACACCATTAGCATTCGTACCGGATATTAATTGTGCCGAGGATGTAATCTTTACAGCATTTGCTGCCCAGGTTAGACTAAGCAGGCTAAGCAATATCAATGTGTATTTTATTCTTTTCATTGTTGTCCTTTTATTAGGCTCGATTTTAGTTAAAAGAATTATTAAACACAATAAAAAACGCCCCTGAAAGTTCAGGGGCGTTTGCATTATATGAAATCTGGCTTATTCGGCCATTTTCTTATAAATATTCCAGCGGTTTTTTGCATACTTAACAAACTCATCTCTAAAAGCCGGAACATTTTCCGGGAAAGTCGTTTCGAGGGAGCTGTAACGTTTTTCACCGTTTAAGAAATCGATCACTTCAAAGTTGGGTTCTTTTGAATCCAAAATGAAAGGATTTTTTTCTTCAAGAGCCAACATCGGGTTGTAACGATAGAGTAGCCAATAACCTGTTTCAACCGCTTTTTTCTCTTCTTTCTGACTCAAACTCATATCAATACCATGATTGATACAAGGCGAGTAAGCGATAACGATTGAAGGACCATCATAAGCTTCTGCTTCTTCGAAGGCTTTTACAAGTTGGCTCTTGTTGGCACCCATTGCGACTGCGGCAACATATATGTAGCCGTATGTCATCAGCATGCGTCCAAGATCTTTCTTGATAGTCGTTTTACCTGATTCGGCAAATTTTGCAACTGCGCCCAAAGGTGACGCTTTCGATGCTTGTCCACCGGTGTTGGAGTAAACTTCTGTATCCATAACAAGAACATTAATGTTTTTACCGGATGCTAAAGCGTGATCCAAACCTCCATAACCAATATCGTAAGCCCAACCGTCACCACCAAAAGCCCAGACAGATTTATCGGTAATATAACTCTTCAATTCTGTAACTTTTCTAACGACAGGATCTTTTACATCTTCTTTTTCAAGAAGACTTTTGATCTTAAGTGCATTTTCTTTAGCTTCTTCAGAAACATCTTTCCAGTTTTCCAAAGACCATGTTAAGGCTTCCTTAAGGTCGGCATTTTTAGTTTTTTCAACAAGTTTAACCATATTGGATTTTAATTGTTTACGATTTGCATCAACAGCAAGACGCATACCTAAACCGTATTCCGCATTATCTTCAAAGAGAGAATTTGCCCAAGTAGGTCCTTGTCCATTTTTGTTTTTGCAATAAGGTATTGTAGGGAAGGTGCCGCCATAGATCGAGGAACATCCGGTCGCATTTGCGATGACCATGCGTTCACCAAATAACTGTGTAACTAATTTAATATAGGGTGTTTCACCACAACCGGCACAAGCACCGGAGAATTCAAATAGTGGTTGTTTAAACTGAGAGCCTTTAACGCTGAAAAGACGATTTGAACCAAGAGCATCTGTAGGAAGTGAATGAAAGAAAGCTTCATTGGCATTTTCACCTGCTGCGCGTTCTTCTTCGATGGGGCTTAATTCAAGAGCTTGAACCGGGCATTCATTAACACAAACCGAGCAACCCTGACAATCTTCAACATAAATCTGGATCTTGAATTTTTTATCTGCATCTTTGCCTTTTACATCAAGAACAGTAAACGTTTCGGGAGCTCCTTTAAGATCCGCCGGATCGATTAATTTTGCTCGAATAGCAGCGTGAGGACATACAAAAGTACATTGGTTACACTGAATACATTTTTCAGCGATCCAGTGCGGGATAGCAGGAGCTACACCGCGTTTTTCAAGTGCTGCGGTTCCTGTTGGAACATAGCCATCAAAAGGCATATCAGATACAGCAATATCATCACCTTTTTCTCTCATGATCGGTTCAATTACATTTTTAATAAAACCTTCTGAATTATCCGGAACCAATTTTGTGGGTTCAGCTGATACTTTAGGTAATTCTGAAGGAACAGCGATCATTTGAAGAGCTGCTTCAGTTGCATCTACCGCTTTCCAGTTCATCTCAACAATATTTTTACCTTTTTTCATGTAGGATTTTTCAATTGCAGTTTTGATGAGTTTAATCGCTTCTTCTTTTGGTAAGACACCTGAAATAATGAAGAAAGCTGCTTGCATGACCGTATTGATACGACCGCCCAGTCCAACTTCCTCAGCTATCTTCAAAGCGTTTACGTTATAAACTTTGATTTTCTTCTCAATGATGGTTTTTTGCAGATCTTGGGTTAAGTGTGAAAATACTTCATCAGATTCCCAGTTTGAGTTCAGCAAAAACACGCCATTTTCTTTAATTCCTTCAAGTACATCATAACGACCGATAAAAGCCTGATTGTGATTTGCAATAAAGTTTGCATGTTCAACCAAATATTCAGATTGAATTGGAGAAGTACCGAAACGTAGATGTGAGCGTGTAATACCGCCGGATTTCTTTGAATCGTACTGGAAGTAGCCTTGAGCATACATATCGGTATTGTCACCGATGATCTTAATGGAATTTTTGTTTGCCCCAACCGTACCATCAGAACCAAGTCCCCAGAATTTTGCTGAGAATGTGCCTTTTGGTAAGGTATTGAGTTTTTCTTTGATCTCAAGAGATCTGTGAGAAACATCATCATTAATACCAACAGTGAAACCATGAGTGGCTGCTCCGTCAATATGATCATAAACGGCTTTAACCATTGAAGGAGTGAATTCCTTCGAAGATAGTCCGTAACGTCCGCCGATAACTTTAATATCCTTATCTTTCAATGCGGTAACAACATCCAAATAGAGAGGTTCACCGAGTGAACCGGGTTCTTTTGTACGATCAAGGACGACAATATTTTTCACACTTTCAGGAAGTGCTGAGATAAAAGCTTCAGCTGAGAATGGACGATATACACGAACATTGAGTAAACCAAGTTTTTCACCTTTATTATTAAGGTAATTAATGGTTTCTTCAATAGTATCACAAGCTGAACCCATAGCAATGATAACTTTTTCAGCATCGGGAGCACCAAAATAATCGAATAGGTGATATTGACGACCAATAACTTTTGCAACTTTATCCATGTATTCCTGAATAATGGCAGGAGTTACATCGTACATCAGGTTCGTTGTTTCACGACCCTGAAAATAAACATCAGGGTTCTGAGCACCGACTTTAAGACGAGGATTCTCAGGGTTCATTGCATTTGCCCGGAATTCTTCAATATAATTTTCTTCTACGAGACTTTTAATAGTATCATAGTCGATCATTTCTGTTTTCTGGATCTCATGTGAGTTACGGAAACCGTCAAAGAAATTTAAAAAAGGTATTTTAGATTTTAAAGTTGCCAGGTGTGAAACGATGGCCAGATCCATGATCTCTTGTATATTAGAAGCAGCTACTAAGGCAAAACCGGTATTACGTGCTGACATAACATCGGAATGGTCGCCAAAAATGGATAATGATTGAGCTGCAAGAGAACGAGCGGAAACGTGAAAAACTGTCGGTAACATTTCACCGGCGATCTTATGCATATTAGGTAACATAAGCAAGAGACCTTGTGACGCTGTAAAAGTTGTAGTAAAAGCACCGGCGGAAAGTGAACCATGAACAGCACCGGCCGCACCGGCTTCAGATTGCATTTCTACGATATCAACGGTTTCACCAAAGATATTCTTACGACCATTTGCTGACCAAAGATCGGCATATTGACCCATGTCTGAAGATGGTGTGATCGGATAGATCGCAGCAACATCACTAAATGCGTATGCAACATGCGCAGCAGCGGTGTTTCCATCGATTGTCTGTTTCTTGAATTTACTCATTTTTTCTCCTACGTCTATTTGAATTATAATTGTGTCCGACAATCTGAAAGATACAATTAAAATGGTTTGAGGTAAAGGAAATTTTGGGAAAATAATCACATTAAAAATAATGATATTGTTTATAAATGTTTTTCGAATAAGCAAAATAATCGATAAACTTAATGAATAAAATAAAAAGGTAATTTCAATGAAAATTATTATTGACGGTGTTTCCATTCAAGTAAGTAATGAGGAACATAATATTGTAGAAGTAGCTCGAAGTGCCGGCATAGGAATTCCTGCTCCCTGTTATGCAAATAATAGAAAAGGCGGTTGTTGTAAAGTATGTTTGATCGAAATAAACGGAGAACATAAATATGCTTGCGGAACACAACCCAAAGATAAAATGAATATTATTTTTAAACGTGATGACCTTGATAAGATCAGAAAGAATAGAATGATCAAATACCTTGAGGGTGAAAGTGAACCTTGTAACTGTAACTGTGGCTCCGGCGGCGATTGCTGTTAGATCCGAAATTTGGAGATAGACATGAAAAAAACATTGATAGTGCTATTATTGATCGGTATGCTTACTGCACTTTTTGCGGTTGGTAGTGAAGGGAAGACAGAAGTAAAGGTATTGGCCAAAACTTCACAAAGTTGGAATGGTGATAATTTACCGCGATATTCAAAAGGTAAACCTGAAGTTACCATTCTAAGGATCTCAATTCCTCCTCATACAGACCTTGCATGGCATGAACATCCTGAGATCAATGCCGGTGTTATGATATCCGGTGAATTAACGGTGATCACGGATAAACAAGATACTTTGCATTTACAAGCAGGTGATCCTATTGTGGAAGTGGTCGATACCTGGCATTTTGGTAAGAATGAGGGTAATGAACCTGTAGATATTATTGTGTTTTATGCGGGGATCAAAGGTAAGGCGGTTACAATTTTAGAAGACACTCAAAAGTAACTCAAAAGTAAGCGTTGACTCAATTGGAATTATTAAGATTGAGTCAATTAGGTTTTAACAGATTGACTCAATTATTAAATTCCCAATTAAATTGTTTTTATACTGATGAAATGAACTTAATGTATTTTACCGGATCTGGGAAATAGTATTCATGAACTTCGTTTGCAAAAAGCTTACCGGTTCTTTTTTTTATCCATTCTTTGTAATTTGAATATATCCATTCATCAGGTTCTTTCACCAAGTTTGCATATACCGGATTAAGATGTATATACTTGCAAAGTTGTATTAGATATGTTTGATCTTTGACTTCTATATGTTGAAGAGGTGAACGAAAAATCCGACCCTTACGACCATATTTCTTGTTATAATATTTTGCGTATGATATAAAGGCATAATTGAAAGCCCTATAAATTTTAATATCACTATCTTGTCTAAGTAAAAAGTGATAATGATTTGGCATTAGACAATAGGCAAAAACACTTGCTGGGATTTTGTCAAATTGTTGGCTAATTGTTAATAAAAAGAAATCATAATCTTGATCTTCATAAAATAACAAGAGATCATCAATAACATGATTATAGAGATGGAAAAATGAACCGACCCTAAAATCCTCGCATTTACATCGCAAGAAATAGCTCCTCTTTTTTCGAATTTAATCCAGTTTGAGCTTATATTATAGTAAGAATTTTAAAATGTGATGTGGGTCATATATTTCTGAAAGTATTGACTCAATTGGAATTATTAAGATTGAGTCAATCTTAATTTTAGTCATTGAGTCAATCTATTAGATACTTTAGATACTTTTTGTTTTCATTTATCCAAATTCTTAAATTATAACATTATGGTTAAACACAAAGATCAATTCAAATGCACCGCCTGTGATGGCTTATCGCCAAAATGGCAGGGACAATGTCCGCATTGCGGGGAGTGGAATACTCTCGAAGCTTTTGAGGAAGTTGTTACTTCTTCCAAACGAGTCAAAGCAGCGGGCACTCCTCCATCTTTTTATTCCCTATCTAATCCAAATGAACCTTCGCGCTATGCCAGCGGTATCGAGGAATTCGATCGCGTGGTGGGCGGTGGACTCATGGAGGGTAGTATCGTTCTTCTTGGCGGTGATCCCGGAATTGGAAAGTCCACGCTTGCATTGCAATTGTGTAAAGAATATGTAGAAAAGAATATCAAGGTCTGTTATTTTTCCGGGGAAGAGTCGGTCGGACAACTGGCGCTTCGGGCCAAACGGCTTGGCTTTGATAATGATGCTCTAAAGATCAGCAATGAAATTGAATTAAGTAAAATGCTGGCCGGACTTGAATCGGAAAAACCTCAGGTTGCAGTTATTGATTCAATTCAAACAGCTTATTCTCCTAATTCGGATTCTTTACCGGGATCGCCCAATCAGGTCCGTGAGTGCGCATCAGAGCTCATGACCTTGGGTAAGACAAAAAATATTACCATTATATTAATAGGTCACATTACTAAAAGCGGTGTGATCGCCGGTCCGAAGTTATTGGAACACATTGTCGATACGGTTCTGTATCTTGAAGGCGACAAACAACATTACTTTAGAATATTACGTTCGGTCAAGAACCGTTTCGGTGCCACTCATGAGATCGGTATCTTTGAAATGAAGCAAGAGGGTTTGACCGGGATCGCGAATCCCGGGGATATGTTCTTAAATGAACGTAAAAAAGGTGCAACGGGTTCTGTGGTGACCTGCGGGATGGAAGGTAGTCGCCCTTTATTGGTTGAGATCCAGGCCCTGGCTGCTCGAGCCGCTTATGGCACACCCCAACGCCATGCCAGTGGGATCGATCAAAAGCGATTGCAACTGCTACTTGCCGTGATCGAACGGCAATTGGATATCCCCATATCGCAATATGATATTTTTGTTAATGTAGTGGGCGGCATGACCCTCAAAGAACCTGCCATGGACCTCCCGGTCATTGCAGCAATTTACAGTTCGGTGAAAAATATTCCTGTTAAGGAGAACACGGTAATCATCGGTGAAGTCGGATTAACTGGAGAAACACGTTCAGTAATGCGTTTGGAACAAAGGGTGAAAGAAGCCCAACGTATGGGTTTTGATCGCCTGATCTTGCCTTTATCTGCAAAAAAGAAAGTCGATGATAAAGAAAATACATTTAAGTACATCAAAGATATTACTGAGTTAACAGAGACATAAGGTTTGTTGACCACACTTGTGCTTCTTTAAATGGAGAAGAAAATGAAAAAAATATTTATTTTTCTTGCCGTATTATGTGTTTTACTATCAAGTTGTTTTTCACCAGAGCCTCAGATGAATACTGAAGGGGAAACTTATTACTATTTGGCAGATACAAATGGAACTCCCGGAACAAGCTTCCACTCCGGTGAATCATTTTATGTGAAATTCTGTCTAACCAATACAACGGAAGACTCTCTTGATTTTACGATGTACAATGGCGGACCTTTTGTAAGGTTCTCTATCTACCAAGATGATCAATACATCGCCGGTTCCATGGATGGGTTGGGCGTTCACGAGCCTGTATTGTATCTTAAGTTTGCTCCCGGAGATTCTATGACAAGTACCTGGCTGGCGCCCACAACCCCATGGCAAGAACCGAAGGTGACTTTAAGTCCCGGAACTTATCGCGTCCATGTTGTTTTTCCTCAGTTCGATGTTCTGCAGACCTATACCCTCGCTAATATCATTTTTACAATTACTCAATAAATAAATGGAGGGCAGGAAGAATGGTTATACCCGCACGAACCGTCACTTATGGAAACATTCTTTTTGATTGCATATTCCTTGCAATCCTGGTTGTTTTGCTGATCATGTCCAAACAGAAATTAGCGCTCATCGTCGGGATCCTTGCAGGTCTTCTATATTTTTTAGTGGATTGGGGGATCTTTTACCATGCTTTGGGTACACGTGTTGTTGAAGGTGCCAATCCAACCATTTTCCTTTTCTGGCTCAGTATGAGCATGGGGCTGACCAATTTTGTCTGGATATGGCTGTGGTTGAACCGGGACAAAAATCTGCTTGGCTGGAGTATTTTTATCGTCAGCGGCTGGCTGATGGTAAATCTGATGGCGAAGAATTTCCTTGGGAATTGGGGAAGCATATATATTCAAAGGGGAACCGGTAGCTATCATGGTGTGATGGCGCTTATCCTCTTTTTAGGATATGGTTTTTTGCTTTTTAGAAACCTTTTGTATGGGGGTTGGAAAGGGAAGAAGATCAATATTCTATGGTTACTTATCATCGGGATTCTGGTACAGTTTGGCTGGGAATTTATTCTGCTGATCACGGGTGTGCGGAATCCGGGTTTCATGCCCTTGGTCGTCAATTCTTTGCTGGAAACAAATCTTGGATTGCCCTTGATGTTTTTTATTCATACTGCGGTTTGTGATAAATGGGATCAGGATGGAATAAAAAAACGATAAGTAGACACAATAAATTTAATAATTATATTTGATATAATAATGCATATCAAATTAAGGAGAAAAATTTTATGGATTACGGGATCCTTTCTGTTTTACCGCCGCTTATTGCTATTGTTCTTGCATTAGTGACCAAAGATGTCTTTATCGCACTTTTTTCCGGTTGCCTGAGCGGGTATCTCATATTAAGTGATTTTCATATAATAAACGGCCTGGATAGGACATTCATGTCATTTATCAATGTCTTTTCCGATACGGATAATACGATCGTGATCATTTGTGTGCTTCTTATCGGCGGATTGATCTATTTGGTTGAACAAAGCGGTGGGATCAACGGTTTTGTTGACGTGATGGTGAAAAAACAAGGTATGATCAAGAATAAACGTATGGCCGAGATCTTCACCTGGTTTATTGGTGTGCTGGTTTTCACCAGCGGGACTCTCAGCACCTTGCTTACAGGCGCTATTACCCGCCCCTTGAATGATGCATTGAAAGTTCCGCACGAAAAAAGTTCATTTATCGTACACAGCACCTCAACTCCTGTCTGTGTTTTGATCCCCTTAAGTGCATGGGGGGCCTTTATGATAGGATTGATACAAGCTCAAGATATTCCAAATGCAACCCAGGTCATGATCAGGACCATCCCATTGAATTTTTATGCTATTTTTGCCGTCTTGTTATTGCCGGCTATAATTTTCACTCGTTTTCATTTCAAGGGAATGCGAAAAGCGGAAAAAAGAGCAGACACCACCGGCGAACTTGATGCCGATCCCAATAATGACATGATCAGCAATAAAGAAGCCAGGAATATCCAGGCTAGTCCGGTGATTAATCTGTTACTGCCTATTTTGAGCATGGTCCTAGTGATTATTGCCGGTCTGTTGATAACAGGGAAGGGGAATCTGCTGGAAGGAGATGGCATGCGTTCCATTCTTTGGGGTTGTGTGGTGAGTCTGCTGGCAGCTTTTATCTTATACCGAGTGCAAAAAATATTCCGCTACAAAGAATTTATGAGGCATTTTTTCAAAGGTGCCGGGCATATGTTGAATGTAGCTTCCATCCTGATCTTTGCCTTTTCAATGGGGGGTATGGTGAAACTCCTGGGAACCGGTCCCTATTTGGCAGATCTTGCTTCCGGATTACTCACACCGGCACTTTTACCTGCTTTGGTCTTTCTGTTTTCCTGTATTATCAGCTTTTCCACAGGAACATCCATGGGAACCATGGCTGTGATGATGCCGTTGGCCATGCCGATGGCAACGACAATGGGAATGCCGGTCGCTCTGGTTTCAGCAGCGGTTTTTGGCGGTAGTATTTTCGGAGACCATGCGTCACCCATTTCAGACACAACCATCATGAGTTGTACGACCACCGGTTGCGAAGTAATGGATCATATCAAAACCCAATTACCCTATGTGTTGAGTTATGCCGGGTTGGCCTTGATAGGGTATTTAATAGTGGGATTTATTGTGATTTAATTTCTTTATTCTACTTAATTTAAGTGATTGATTGTTAAAACCCCCTAATATTCACCCATTTCCCGAAAAACTGTTTGCATATTCGCTTATTCTTTGTATATATTTGATGCTTTTTTGTAGTCCCGGAAGACATAAACAAAAAAGAACATGAAAACCTAGAAAAAGGAGTTAGAGTTGAGCACTTTCTCAGCCAAACCGTCAGACATCAAACATGATTGGTATGTAGTAGATGCCGAAGATGTAGTCTTAGGCCGTCTTGCCTCTCAGGTAGCACAGATTCTGCGCGGCAAACATAAACCTATCTTTACACCGCATATGGATACCGGCGATTTCGTCGTTGTTATTAATGCGGAAAAAGTTCGCTTAACCGGTACAAAAGCAGAATACAAAAGCTATTTCCGCCACACGGGTTTCCCGGGTGGACAGCGTACAACTTCCTACAAAGAAATGCTGAATAAATATCCTGAACGGATAGTTCAGAAAGCTGTCAAAGGGATGGTTCCTCATAACCGTCTCGGCCGTCAGGTTATGAAAAAGCTTAAAGTTTATGCCGGACCGGAACATGAACATGAAGCTCAGCAACCCAAACCCCTGATCATTAAATAGGAGTAGGATATGGCAAACGCAAAGCATGAATTGATTATTATAGGTCGCCGTAAATCCTCCGTAGCCAGAGTGATCGCGCGTCCGGGTAGTGGAAAAGTTATTATTAATAAACGTGATATGAATGATTATTTTGGTCGCGAGACCTATTCAATGGTTATTCGTCAGCCTCTTGAGTTGACAAAGATGGATGGGAAATATGATTTCTTTGTAAATGTTCGTGGTGGTGGTTTAACGGGTCAAGCCGGCGCTGTTCGTCTTGGTATCAGCCGTACGCTCATTACTTTACATCCTGAGCTTCGTCCTGAATTGAAGGCAGCCGGGTTCCTGACAAGGGATTCACGTAAAGTTGAACGCAAGAAATATGGTCTTCGCGGTGCTCGCCGTGCATTCCAGTTCTCTAAACGTTAATCAAATTATCGGAGTATTGAATATATGGAAAATATTACCATAGAAAATCTGATCAGTGCCGGTGCGCATTTTGGACATTTGACCAGCAAATGGAATCCCAAAATGAAAAAATACGTGTTCATGGAAAAGAACGGTATTCATGTCATTGATCTTGAATTAACTTTAAAAGCGCTTGAAAAAGCAAATAAATATTTGAGCGATGTTGTACGTAACGGTGGAGAAGTCCTCTTCGTAGGTACAAAGAAACAAGCAAAGAATGTTTTGGAAGATGAAGCCATTCGCTGTGGCGCTCATTATATCACTGAACGTTGGTTGGGTGGTGCTTTGACAAACTTTCAAACCATTCGTCGTAGTATTCGCCGTTTGGAACAGCTTCAACGCGAAAGCGAAAATGAAGATGCATGGAAGAACTTTACCAAGAAAGAAGTTCTCGGACTTATGCGCGAACGTGAAAAACTTGAATTACTTCATCGTGGGATACAAAATATGCGTCGTTTACCCGAGGTTATTTTTGTAGTTGATACCATTGAAGAAAAGACTGCTGTTCATGAGGCACATAAACTGGATATACCCGTGATCGGTATTCTGGATACAAATGGTGATCCCGATGCGGTTGATTTTCCTATTCCGGCAAACGATGATTCCATTCGTGCTATTCATCTGATCACGAAAACCTTGGCAGACACGATCCTGGAAGCTAAACGTGGCAGTAAAAAACAGCAGAAAGATATTCCTGCCGTAAAAGAAGAAGTTAAAAAAGTAATAACAGCTGAAAAGAAGTAACGAGGAAAAAAATGCAAATTACTGCAGCTATTGTAAAAGAATTACGCGATAAAACAGGCGCCGGAATGATGGACTGTAAAAAAGCCCTCACGGAAACAAACGGCGACATAGATAAAGCAATTGATACACTTCGTGCACGCGGTATAGCCAAAGCTGAAAAAAAAGCAGGCCGTAGCGCAAAAGAAGGTATCATCTATTCTTATATTCATCCAACCGGCGAAAATCTTGGTGTTTTGGTGGAAATTAATTGTGAAACAGATTTTGTAGCCGCAACTGACAATTTCAAAGCTTTTGCTAAAGATATTGCGATGCAGATAGCAGCTATGGCTCCTATTGCTGTAAAGCGCGAAGAGATCTCTGCGGAAATTATTGAACGTGAAAAAGCAGTTTACAAAGAACAAGTTTTGAATGAAGGTAAACCGGAACATATTGCTGATCGCATTATCGTCGGTAAATTGGATAAATTTTATAAAGAAAATGTTCTTCTTGAACAAGACTTCTTTAAAGACACCGATAAAAATGTAGAAACATACCTAAAGGAAACAATCGGTACGTTGGGTGAGAATATCGCCATCGCACGTTTTGCCCGTTTTAAAGTCGGAGAAAGCGCTGTGGTCGATAATTCCGAAGCATGAAGATCAACGTGTTGGTTATGCTTACTGAATGAATTATAATCGAATTCTACTAAAATTAAGTGGTGAAGTACTCGGCGGCGTCAAAGGACACGGAATAGATCCTGACGCCGCTTCTTATTTTTCCCAAGAAGTTAAGCAGATCCACGATAAAAAAGTACAGATCGGTATTGTTATTGGTGGAGGAAATATTTTCCGCGGTGCGAAAAATATCACCAGTATCGAACGAGTGACCGGCGATCATATGGGTATGCTTGCAACTGTTATTAATGCTTTGGCTTTACGCGATACTTTCGAAAAGGCCGGAATGAAAAGCCTTGTGATGGTTCCACAAAATATCACAGGCCTTACGCCGGCGTTTAATCGTCAAAAAGCTCTTGAACTTCTGGATCAGGGCACAATCGTGATCTTTGCCGGAGGTACGGGGAATCCCTATTTTACCACCGATTCCGCGGCTGCATTGCGTGCCTCGGAAATTGATGCAGATATTCTTTTAAAGGGAACCAAGGTTGACGGTGTTTATACTGCAGATCCTATGGAAGACCCTTCAGCTTCACGTTATGATACCGTATCGTATAATGAAGCAATTGATAAAAATCTACGTATTATGGACATGAGTGCTATGGCTCTATGTCGCGATAATGTGATGCCGATAAAAGTTTTTAATTTCACCAAAGCCGGAGAATTGCTCCGGGTGGTTTCCGGACAGTCCGTTGGAACTCTGATCACTGAATAAAATAAGGAGTTAGGCCATGATGAATGAAGTATATTCATATTGTGAAGAACATATGGAAAAATCCATTAGTCATCTTGATCACGAATTTACCAGTTTGCGTACAGGTCGTGCTACCCCCTCACTACTGGAAAATATCAAGGTTGATTATTATGGGTCATTAACCCCCCTTAGCCAGTGCGCTACTATTTCTGTCCCCGAAGCACGTCTCTTGGTTATTCAGCCATGGGATAAATCTTTATTGACCGCTGCCGAAAAAGCTATTCAGGCTGCTAATCTTGGACTAAACCCCCTCAATGATGGTGTTTTGATCCGTGTTCCCATTCCTGCTTTGACAGATGACAGGCGTAAAGAACTGGTGAAGATCGTTCATGCAATGGCAGAAGAAGGTCGTATTGCCGTTCGCAGTATCAGACGTGAAGCCAATGAACGGATCAAAAAACTGGAAAAAGATAAAGAGATTTCAGAAGACAATTCTAAAGATGCTCATATTGAGATACAGAAGATCACCGATAAATACATCGAAAAGATCAATGTTGCTCAGGGCGTAAAAGAAAAAGCTATCTTAGACGAATAGAACGTAATATGTAGGACATAAATCGTAGGGAATGGTCGTGACCGTTCCCTTTTTTATTTTATGGTAAAATTTATTTAAGGTATAAAAAAAGCCGTCAATTGACGGCTTATATAAACTTATCAAAAATAATTTAGAATGTGTAACGAATTGAAAATGCCGCATCACCCCATGAGGTTCCCCATGT
>JAIPIT010000024.1 GCA_021734505.1 Fidelibacterota bacterium
CTGTAAATGGTATGTTTAGGATTAGTAACAGCCTGACGTTTGGCTGCGGCGCCTACAAGGCGTTCTCCGTCCTTTTTAAAACTTACAACAGATGGTGTTGTGCGGTTGCCTTCGGCATTAACCAAAACCTTTGGTTCGTTGCCTTCCATGATAGAGACACAGGAATTCGTGGTTCCCAAGTCAATTCCAATAATTTTACCCATTTCGTTCTCCTTTTTTATCATTACCGGACATGCTGGGTAGCGCTGTCCGCTGTGTTTCTATTTTATTTCAAACCGGTATTCTTTCCGGCACATGTAAATTGCAAATATCATGCCAATCAACCATGTATGCCAATATGACAGAATATGTGCCATATGCAGTGCCATTCAGTCAATTACTTACATTTCTAAATATAAATTGATTGACTCAATCCAAAACAAACCCATTGACTCAATCCAAAATTAAATGATTGACCCAATCAAGAATAAAGTAAATTGACTCAATCACTCTAAATCTCTATATTAATTCGTTAAATACAATTAACAGGATGCATAATGATAAAACCACCATTTTTAGGTTACTCGGAAGTTCTGGATTTTACTATTGATGAAGTCATGGAAAAGCTGGATATGCAGATTCTTTATAAATCCCGTTGGAAAATGGGCAACGGTGGGGAAGAAATGTTGAAGGATTTCATGGAAGATGAGCGAATATTAGCCTCAATGCGCCCTCAAGCGGTTTATGGATATTACCCGGTCCACCGTGAAGGCTATGACCTTATCCTGAATGATAGCATTCGATGGGAATTTCCCAAATTAAAAGGGAAGTATATTTCCGATCATTACAAAACGAAGGATGAGGGTGGCGATTTTATCCCCCTTACCGCTGTAACAATTGGGGAGGAAGCGGTTGCTCTATCTAAAAAATTATATAAAAAAAATGATTATGCCGAATATTTTCTGTTGTACGGTTTAGCGGCGGAATGCACTGAAACTTTAGCCTCAATTGTGAACCAACGAATTAATAAAGAACTTGGTATAAAAAAAAGTATGCGAAGATCTTTTGGTTATCCTGCATGTCCTGATCTTTCTTATCAGAGACCCTTGCTCGAGTTATTGAAAGCCGGTAGAATATCATTGGAATTATCAGCATCAAACCAGCTGATACCGGAATTCTCTACGACGGCGTTTATAATACACAATGTGTAAAGTCAATATTCAGCAATTCAATATTTGAAAAAATGACACTCACCAAGATCCTGAAACCATCCTTCGCTTCGGCATGGCGGGCAAATTCAGAATGACTAGAATGTAAAAAGGATAAACATGAGCGAAGTAAAGCGGCAATTAAATCTCTTTCAGGTGGTTGCGATCATTATCGGACTGGTGATTGGCAGTGGTGTTTTTATCAATATCGCGCCTGTTCAAAGAGCTGCCGGGTCTCCCGGGTTGGCGGTGATCGCCTGGGCGGTCGGTGGTTTGTTCATGTTGCCGCAAATATTTATTTATGCTGAGCTTGGGACCGCTTATCCCGGTCAGGGATTCGGGTACTTATACCTTCAAAAAGCCGGTAGTCCCATGCTGGCTTTTCTTTATACATGGACGGCATTCTGGACCTCTGATATGCCTTCGATCACGATCTTGAGTATAGCCGCTATTTCTGCGTTGGATGTGTTTTTTCCCGCATTGACAGTAAATGCCATGTCGACCAAGATGCTGGCGATCGGTGTCATTGTTATTCTGACAGCTATCCATATTCGCTCAGTAAAACAAGGTTCCTGGGTACAGGTCATCCTGACTGTTTTGAAGATCATTCCGCTGGCAATTATAGCAATTTTGGGGCTATTCTATTTTAATTCACCGAATTTATTTATTGAACCTCACGTAATAGAACCTGCCAAACATTCTATTTTTTGGTTGATCATGATGGGGGCTGCTGGAACGGTATGGAGCTATGCAGGATTTCCGAATATCATGTATATGGCGGGTGAAGTAAAAAATCCCAATCGTAATATCCCAATTGCTCTCATCGGAAGCGCGCTTTTTGTGACCTTAATGTACATACTGATCTCTTTTGCCACGAGTGCATTGATCCCGCACGAAGAAGTGATCCAGACTCAGGGTTTTTTGAATCCTTTTAAATATTTGCCTGCGTTCGCAACCATTGCAGCCGGATTTTTAGCCATTGCTGCATTCATATCCTGTATCGGAGCAACGAATGTTTGTATTATGAGTCAACCGCGTTTGCAATATGCAATGGCCAAAGATGGATTATTCTTCAAGACCTTTGCAAAGATCCATCCAAAATACGGGACACCGGTAAATTCAATTCTTTTACAGTCCGGTTTTGCGATTATCCTGGTCTTTATCAGCCAGGATACCCTGGACACACTTTTAGGGTATTTTACTTTTTCCTATCTTCTCCAAAATATTCTTGTATATGGAAGTATTTTTTGGCTGAAAAAGCGTGATGATTACAATCCTTCTTATCATTCGCCCATGTGGAAGATCATGACCGTACTTGCCATCATTCTTCCATTTCCCCTGATCATCGCAAGTTTTAGTACGTTCCCATTAATAGGTTTATTGTTCAGTATAGGATTTACTTTACTGGGTATACCGGTGTACTATTTGTTTAAAAGCAGATTGAGTCAAGAATAAGGCATCACACAAAGGCACCAAGTACCACAAAGCCACTAAAAATATTTTAACCACAAAGTTTCACAAGCTCACAAAGGACTAAATATCAATTGTGAGCTTAATTTATTTGCGAAATTATTTCTTTGTGCCCTTTTTTAACTTTGCGGATATATTTTACAGTGAGCTTAGTTTCTTTGTGGGTAAATTCTTTCTTCTTTGGGGCTTTGTGGTACTTGGTGCCTTTGTGTGAGTTATTTTATCTGTCCAATAAAACATCCAACGCGGTCTCGATCACCGTATCAAATCCTTGCTGCATATCTGTACTGTCAAGCACGGCATAGTATTCGGGTGGAATGCCATTTTCATAGTTTAAACCGTCTGTTGTTAGCGTGCGGGTGATCGAAAAACGATAGGTCCATCCATTTGGCAGTTGTCCGCCATTTGGCATACCCAGACCTCCGCCGGTCGTATCACCGACAAGAAACATATTATCCAATTCCAATGTAGCCAAAGAGAACATGGATGTTGCACTGTAAGATCCCCGATCGATCAAGACAGCTATTGGCTTTGTATAATGCAGGATCGTATCATAATTTGTAGCATAAATTTCTTCTTCCGGTGTGAAGTTATCATGATCCGGTCCGGATTTAATACACGTTTTATAAAGAAGGTCTTCTGACATTGTGAAATACGATAATAATTTAAAAATATTGAGATTATAGCCTCCACCGTTCTGGCGCAAGTCAAGTATCATACCTTCTGTATCTTTATATCGGTCAAATATGTACAGCATGTTAGCATCTGAAAAGAGATCCATAAAGGATGAATACCGTACATAAGCGACTTGATCGTTGGCGATGAAATCATGCCGGAACGGCCCGGTGGAATAATAATCGGTTCCCAAATAATTATCCTGGATAAAACGATAATCAAAATTTTTTGGACCAAGTTTAGAAATATCAAAACGTGAAATATTAAATTCCGAAAAAAGATTTACGTGACCATCTCTAAGTTCATTTAACATATTCCCCAAATAGAAAAAAAGCGAATCATCAGAGATATCTGAATGAATATCAGGACTGTATTTTAGGTAAATGTCATCCCAATCTACATTTTTCACATCAAAATATGCATATTGTTGATCAACTTTATTCCAGAGATAATCGAATGTAGTGACCGGATCATTGGGAGTATCGCCCGTAAAGACCAGTCTTTCGCATGATGTAAAAAACATCAGGAGAAGGATCACACCACAAAAGATTTTAATAATTTTCTTCATATCAGTTCAACTTAAAATAAAATGAAAATTGAATATTATGGCTTGCTCTTTCCAACAAATAGATGTCTTTATTCCCACTTGTATACATTTCCCAAAGGTAAGCAAGCTCAAGGGCATTCCCATTAGGCAGATAGCGTTTTATTCCCAGATCTGTCTTTAACTGAAAACCGCCGAGGAAATAATTCCGATTGAAAATATCGTTATCATCTTCGATCACATAAGGAAATGTGGGTCTGCCATTGAACATTAAGAGCGGTAAATCCATCCTGAAATGGATCGCGTATTTTCTGTGAGGTTTTCGGATCTTGATAAAAGCTATCTTTTTATTTATTGCAGGTCTTTCGAAGAGATACTGTAATTGAGCACTTGCAGATAATGCGGTAAAGTAATCCATGTTCAATGTTGCATTCTGAAGAGAAGGATTTATGCTTCCCGTTACAGCTGCCGATAAATGTCCCCCTGCTTGAAAAAGAAGATCGGGTCGCTTAAAAATCTCAATATTTCTCAGATAGCCAAAGTAGACTTCTCCTGAAAATAATTGCAGATTGTAATTACTTGCAGCGGATCCGGCAAGATATCCAATATTCATTCCCAGGTCAAAGCTTTCTTTTGAATTTTCGGATATATAAGCGAAGGGGAGAATTGCTGTCAACCCTTTATAGGATAATGGAGAAGTTCCGGCATCTTTTAGTTCACCCGATCCTCCTGCAATGCCCGAAACCAAAAATTTGGCGGAAGTGAATGATGAATCTTTATCGTTAGCTGCTAATAAAGCAACTCCAAATATGACGATCAAAATTAATTTTTGGATTCTCATTGAATCAATTTATAACTATGTTCTTTCAAATGCAATTTAAAAAGGCATATGTGATAAGATGTTTTAAGTTAGCGACTTATAAGAAAAAGACTTGTTATACCACATTATTATTGTAAATTAATTTGAAAATAATATTTAAATGCATTGATGCAGTATTCTCATTTTAGGATGAATGTATTGCAGAGATAGAAGAGAGAGAAAAAAATGGCCAATAATCCAGATATTATTTCCGATAATTTCAAAAAAGATAATAATTACTTTAAAGACATGATTACACGTCTTTTTTCTAATTTACCGGGTTTCGCATACCAGTGTAAAATGGATGCTGATTGGAGCATGCAATTCATTAGTGAGGGATGTAAATATGTTACGGGATATTTACCCGAAGAATTGATTGACAATAAACTGATTTCCTATGGAAATATTATTCATAAGAATGACAGAAAAAATGTAAATGAAAAAGTAGCAAAGAGCTTAGATAAAAAAATTCCTTTTGAGACAGAATACCGTATCATTTCAAAAAACGGATCAATACGTTGGGTGTGGGAACGTGGATTAGGGGTGCAAACACAGGAAAATGATACTGTAACCATTGAAGGTTATATCACTGATATAACCGAACGAAAATTACTCGAATTGAAAACAATTGAAAATGAAAAAATGTATCGTAGTTTGGTTGATCTTTCACCTGAAGGTATCATTATAATAAATGAAAAGGGTATAATTTCTACCGTCAATAAAGCATTTTGTCAAATATCGGGTTTCCCTGAAAATGATTTTGTTAATAAATATATAACAAAGATACCCACGGTAATAAAAGGGGATTTGAATTTTTATATAAAGTTATTCAAAGCTGTCGTTCAAAAGAAACTTGATGAGAATATATATTTTAAATGGATAAATAAATCCGGTGAAATTCGTTTAGGGGAAGGTCGTGTTAGCATTATAAAAATTAACGACCAAAAATATGTTATGGGATTGGTTCGGGATATAACTAATACGGACGAAGAGAAAAGTGAACTTATTACACGCAAACTCAAAGCCGAGTCACTTTTACATGCTTCTCCGGATATCATGTTCGTAATAGATAGAAAGGGAATAATAAACGATTATAAGTCAGATATTAGTGAACTTTATTTTCAAGATGAAGATCTGATCAATAAAAATATCTTTAAAATTTTACCATCTGACGTCGCTGAGACAACGAAAAAATATTTGGAAAAAACTCTTAACAGCCATGTAATGCAAATATATACTTATTCTCTGGATATACCTAATAAAGGTATTTCACATTATGAAGCACGAATGGTAAAAAGTTCAGATAATGAAGTCACTGCCATTATTCGTGATATGACCGAACAAATAAATATGGAACATAACCTTATTAAAGCTAAAGAAAATGCCGAAGAAAGCAATAGATTAAAATCGGCTTTTCTTGCCAATATGAGTCATGAAATTAGAACTCCGATGAATGCTATTATGGGTTTTTCAAGTTTACTTCTAAAAAAAGTTGGTGAAGTTGAACGTAAAAAATATATTGAACTGATAACGAAAAGTTCCAATTACCTCCTCCATCTGATCAATGATGTGCTTTTTTATTCGCGCTTGCAAAGTGAAAATATACCCATAAAATCAAGCGTGATTGAATTAGATAAATTTATAAAAGATATCTACGATACATTTACCATATCAGAAATTAAAGAAGGTGTTACTTTACATATGTGGCTTTCAGATGAATGTCGCCAACTGTCTTTTATAGGTGATCGTGAAAAAATATGGGAAACTCTTACGATCCTTACAAGTAATGCATTGAAATATACTGAAAAGGGAGAAGTTAAAATTGGGTGTAAGATCAAGAAGAACCGTCTCTACTTTTATGTTGAAGATACGGGTGTTGGAATACCCGAATCAGATCTTAAGAAAGTATATGATCGTTTTTATAGAGGGATAAATGTACAATCCACAAGTATTGGTGGAACAGGATTGGGATTGAGTATTGCGAAAGAACTTGTCGGTCTTTTAGACGGAAAAATTGAAGTATGGTCCACATTAGAAAAGGGTACTTGTTTTAATTTCTATATTCCCTTGAAAACCACATACAAATCTGTAGATACTGTATTTAAAAAGACAATATTACCCTCTAAATTGAAAGATATGATCGTTTTAATAGCTGAGGATGATGCTTATAATTACATGTATCTTTATGAATTAATGAAGAATTGTGTAAAAAGGATCGACCATGCCGCCAATGGAAAAGAAGCTGTAATATTCGAGAGTGAAAATAAATACAACCTCATTCTAATGGATATTAAAATGCCCGTAATGAACGGTATTGATGCAATAAAGAAAATCAAAGCAGAAAATCCCGATGTCCCAATTATTGTTCAAACTGCCTATGCCCAACCGGAAGAAAAAGACGAGATCATGAATGCGGGTGCGGACGGATATTTGGTAAAACCGATCGATCAGAATGAATTACTTAAAATTATTTCATCTATTTGTCATGTCGAGCTGTGTCATTAATGATCAAGAGCATTAGCATCTAATAAATAATAAAAATTTTAAGATATGAGTAAGTAAGTCTGTTCATATTTGAATTGAATGGGAAAATATTTATTCGGTTGATAATTGTGCCGCCGATATTCCGGCAACATAACCCGAGGACCATGCTATCTGCAGATTATAGCCACCTGTCGCGGCATCAAGATCAAGCACTTCACCGGCAAAATAGAGCCCGGAGATCACTTTACTTTCCATCGTCGAAGGATTAATTTCTTTCAGTTCAATACCACCGGACGTAATGATCGCATCATTCCAGCCGGTATTGCCTGTAACGGTAAAACGCATTTCTTTTAGTCCGCTGAGCATACGTTTTCGCTCAGCTCCTGAAACCTGATTGCAGAATTTCTCAGGATCACATTTGACATAATCGCAAAAAGGATAGAGCATTTTCATCGGGAGTAGATTTTTCAACATACTTTTCAGTTTTGAACGACCATGAAAATCCAATTCACGCAATAGGCGGGCATCCAGTTTTTGATCATCCAATGCCGGTTTATGGTCAATTGTGATCTCGACAATTTTATTTTCTCGTAAAGCAATGACCGCATCCCTGCTAAGATCCAGAATAATTGGTCCGGAAAGACCGTAATGAGTAAATAGCATTTCACCGAACATTGAGCGGATCTTTTTATGATCAGCCCATAGGGTTGCTTGTACATTTCGCAGAGACAGGCCCATCATTGATTCAGCTAATCCGCCTTCGGTTTCCAATGGAACTAATGCAGGAAGTGTCGTATTGACCTTATGTCCAAGTTCGCGTACCATTCTAAAACCATCACCTGTACTTCCGGTTGCCGGATAGGATCGACCTCCCGTTGCAAGTATGACCTTATTGCAATTAAAGACAGCGCCCGTATCTAAAGCGACGCCGGTGATTATTCCCTTATTTTGAATTATTTGTTTAACTCTGCGATCATATTTTATCGTTACACCGGCTTTTTCCACCCATTTGACGAGGGCCGTTACAACATCCATGGATTTTTGTGACTCGGGGAATATACGTCGTCCGCGTTCTTCTATAGTGGGTACATCAAGTCTATGCAGTAATTGTAAAATATCAGAAACAAAAAATCGTGAAAACATGGGTCGACAGAATTTTGCTAAAGGAAAGATCTGCTTCATATAATTCTGGATATCGGAATTATTGGTGATATTGCAACGACCTTTACCCGTAATAAGCAATTTCCGTCCGGCACGTTTCATGGATTCCAGGATCAATACAGAAGCTCCGGCTTCTGCCGCTGTTCCTGCCGCTATCAATCCGGCTGCGCCGCCGCCGATGATGATGATGTCATAGTGTAATTCGCTCATAGCAAAAGATAAGGAATAAAAATCTAAGGACAAATGTATATCGAGAAGTTAAAATATTTGGCTCAGTTGGAAATAAGTCCCACCTTATTTGTCGTAATTCATTTTTTTACCAAAGACCCATATTGCCAGTGCGCTAATAACAATGGCATATCCAATGACCCACCAAAGGTCAGGGAATATTTTTGAGTATTCACCGGCAAGGGCATACCTGCCCGCTTCAACGGCATGGTAAAAAGGTAGAGCTTTGGCTATTTTTGCAAAAGCACCGCCTACCAGATTAATATCAAACCAAGTATCGGAAAGCCAAGCCGAAAAGTTTGTAAGAAATGCGCCACAAATACCTCCGACCTGTTTATCATTGAAAATCGTTCCACAAAGAACACCCAAAGAAACGAACATAATAGCAACCGGCAGGGAAATAATTATACTACTTAAAATGTGAATACTAAATTCCAGTCCCAATATCAGAGCAACTATATAAGTAAATACAGCTTGAAAAAAAGCAAGGGGAAGAAAAGGAATATAATATGAAAAAACAAAATGATTGGGTTTTAAAGGCGACGTAAAGAGTCGCATGAAAAGTGAAGAACTGCGATCTTTTGCTATCAGCATTCCCGAAAAAAGTGATAAAAAGGTAAATCCAAAAACAATAATTCCCGGAGTCAATTGAGGTAGTTCAAACATACTAACCGGAATATTTTTTTGAATAAATGAAAGTAAAAGTATGAGAACGAGCGGAAAGCCCAGTCCAAAAGATACGTTTAATTTATCTCTTAGGATCTCTTTCCAGTTCCGGAGTGATAATGCGGCTGTTTTCATTTGATTTCCCCTCTTTTTCCTGCGATCTCAATAAATGCTTCTTCAAAGTTCTTTGCACGTGTTTGGGATATAAGTTCAATTGCACTGCCTTTTGCTATAAGCTTTCCTTTTGACATAATACCGATGCGATCTGAAAGCGCCTCTGCTTCTTCCATATAGTGGGTGGTTAAAATGATGGTCATATGCTTTTTAAGATCTTTGATCAAAGCCCATAATTCACGTCGTGCCAGTACATCAAGTCCTAAAGTCGGTTCATCAAGAAATAGTATTTTAGGTTCGGAAATGATCGCCATGGCAATGCTGAGTCGTCGTTGCCAGCCTCCCGAAAGTTTCCCGGCTTGTTTATTTTTTATTTCCTCCATGTCAAAGTTTTTGATCGTTTTAAGTGTGTAGTCCTGAGATTTGCTTTTATTAAAACCATTAACACCGCAAATAAACCCAAGATTTTCTTTTACACTTAAGTTCGGGGCGACCGCGGTTTCCTGAGGGGATACCGAGATCAATTTCTTGACTTCAATTTCATTTTTCAGGATGCTATTACCAAGTATAAGGGCATCGCCGGTACTCGGTTTGCTTAAACAGCTAAGACATTTAATTGTAGTTGTTTTACCGGCACCATTTACACCTAGAAGTGAAAAGAGTTCGCCTTCTTTGATCTCAAGGTTTAATGAGTCTACCGCGCAAATATCTTTGTAATTTTTGGTCAAATCAATTGTTTTGATCGCGATCATAAATGCCCCTGACCTTTATCGTTAAGATTCTTTTTTATAATATCGGCAAATTTATTCAGATCTTTCTGATCTTCATTGGGGAGGGCTTCCTTACCCTTCCCGGCGAAGATGGCATCGGCAAGTCCACTAAGGATATTTGCTTTTTGAATGGCGATCCCTCGCTTTGAATCGGCCATAAGAATAAGATCATCTCCAGGTTGAATATCAAACATTTCCCGGACTTCCTTAGGTATAACGATCTGTCCCTTAATGCCAACGTTGACTGATCTCATATAATTTTTTCTTTTTTTCATGCCATACTCACTATTATTAAATTTCTTAATAAAATAATAAAAGTATTACAAGTAATACAAGTGTTATTTTCTTGAGTCAATCTCTTTTATTTTAATTGAGTCAAATAATTATTCCGGGATTGAGTCAACCATGTAATCTTACGAAAACACTTGACAACTTATAAAACAGTAAGTATTCTTATTACGAAAATAAAAAATGATTTAACATATCGTAAGGATACGGAGGCGGATTATGGGAAAGAATGCAAGAGAGCAATTAAAAAAAAGTACTTGGGAGCTTGTCTTGAAAAGCGGTTTTAAAGCTGTAAAAGTCCAGGAAATTTGTGAATATGCAGAAGTCAGTAAAATGACCTTCTATTACTACTTTAAGAACAAACATGAGATCATAGAAGAAGTGCTCGAAAACTTTTTTGATGATGTCATTAGATCATCCACTAAAATTATCAACGAGAATATTCCTTTTCAGGACAAGATCATGAAGCTTATACATTGGAAAGCCGAATTCGTCAAGACGATGAGTCCGGAGTTCGTTCAGGAATTATATATTGGCGGTGGGCAGTATATAGAATTGATGAAAGACGTCATGCAGAGGGCTCAGGAACTTACATATAGTTTTTACAAAACCGGAAAAGATCAAGGGAAGATCAACGAAAGTGTTGATATACCGGTCCTTATGTTTTGGATGAATGTCATATCAGATATGATCATTGAAGGAAAATTCAATCATCTTTTTGATGATCCCAATGAAATGAATAAGCAAATTAGAGATCTTATGCTTTATGGTGTACTGGGAAATACGAAATAAAAAATATCCTGATCCAATTATCATTCATGATGGTTTTACCGCGAATAAAGGAATTCAGCCCTTACGCCTTAAAGGGACGGTGACAGCTTATAGGTCTGCATTCTCAAATTTAAATCAGGTTATTCAGATTTGAGCATCCGGACAGTCTTGTTTATCGCCTTTATATGCTCCGGTGTTGTTCCGCAACAACCCCCGACGATACAGGCACCGGCTTCCAATATAGCCGGCACAAAGCGTGACATATGCTCAGGGGTTTCGGGATAGACGGTTTCGGTTCCCTTCAGAACAGGCAGCCCGGCATTGGCATGAATAAGGATAGGATGATCGGGTGCAATTGCTTTTATAGCTTTTACATAATCTACCATCCCGTCCAGTCCGTTCCCGCAATTGGTGCCCAGCACATCAACCCCCAATTCCAGCATTTTTTCAGCATAAGCTTCCGGGGTGACACCCATCATGGAAAAACCATTCTCAAAGGTAAACGTGCAGATGATCGGAAGTCCGGTCGTTTTTGCCGCTTTGATCGCAAGTTCCGCTTCATCCAGAGCGGAAAAAGTCTCAATGCAAAAGGCATCTACACCGCCATCGGCAAGTCCCCGGACTTGCATTAAAAAATCTTCGTACAATTCATTTTCACTGACTTCACCCATCATTAAAATAGTGCCTGAAGGTCCGATGGAACCCAAAACCCAATGATCATCACCGGCAGCTTCCCGGGATAATTCTGCACCGGCTTTATTCAATTCATAGGTTCTTTCTCCCAATCCGAACAGATTCAATTTATGCCGAGAACCGCCAAACGTATTGGTCTCCACCATATCCGATCCGGCCTTAATATATTTTTCTGCAATGTTCTTCACTATATCGGGATGAGATACGTTCCATTCCTCGGGGCACTCCCCGGATTGCATTCCTTCAGCCTGTAAAAAAGTCCCCCAGGCGCCATCTGAGATGAGAGTTTTATTTTCTTTGAGTGCTTCTAAAAATGATTTTCGCATAATATTCCTTTATATAGGTTAATGCTTGCTATAGAAACGCAGCACTGCTACGTTTTTACCAAAAGATTTTTCAAGTATTTTGTATCGTGTTTTTGTGTAAAGCTTTTTTAGATTTCTTAATTTGTGTCAAAATTACCGCTGCCATGATCAAAACGGCACCCAGAATTTGTCTGGATGTCATGGTTTCATGCAATATCAACCAACCTCCAACCGCACCGAATACACTTTCTGTGCTTAAGATCAAAGATGCATAAGCCGGATTAGCGTCTTTCAATGCGATCACATGCAGGGTATAGGCAATGCCCACTGCTCCGATACCACCATAAAGAAGAGAAGGGAGAGCCGGAGGAAGAGCATTAATATCAATTGGTTCCTTAATGATAGCGACGATCAAAGAGAGAACGGCGCAAACAAAAAATTGTAAAATAGACAACCGGATCGCACCGACACGAGACGAATAATGTGAGATAAATAAGAAATGAATTGCCCAGAATATTGCACAGGCGATCATGTAGATATCACCGGTCTCAATTTGAAAACTTTGGTTGATCGACATAAAATACAATCCAAGCAGGGCGATAACGATGGCGATCCAAATTGTTCTTTTGGTCTTGTGACCAAGAATTAATCCAAATACCGGGACAAGTATCATATAAAAGGCAGTAATAAAACTTGCCTTGCCTGCTGTAGTTGTGACCAAACCGATCTGTTGAGAATTAACACCTAAAAAAAGAAAAATCCCCACGATCAGTCCTGAGATAAGGATGGTTTTCTTTTTAACCTTGATCTTTCGTTCTTGCTTTCGGGTCATGAAATAAATTGGGATCAAACATAAAACTCCGATCCCAAAACGGATCGCTGTATAAAAGAAGGGTCCAATATAATTCATGCCGTCCCGTTGGGCGACAAATCCCAATCCCCAAAGAATAGCGGCTACGACGAGCATGATATCGGTTTTTAGTTCTTTTTTATCCATGGCTGGAAAATACCTTTTCAATACATAATATTCAAGCGAATTGTAGAAACACAAGATCTTGCATATCAAAATATTGTATTGATCGAAATGAAAAATTTGCCTTTGAAATTTTCGTGTCTTTGTGTGAGGTATTTTATAGCAAAAAAACACATTTGTTAGTTGACATTTAAGAACGAAAAGGAGTACCTTTAAAGGTTGTTTGAATAGGGTTAATTTAACACCATAATTAATTGATTCAAGTGGATGTAGTTAAAGAAATTAGGGTATCAAAACGCAACGCTTTATAAGCGTTTTCGTGTTTATACGAAGAAATAATTATTAAATTCGAATAAAGGATAAGGGAAACATGTTAAACAACAAGAATATCGTGATCGGTATTGCCGGTTCCGGAGGTGATGGGGTCATTTCCGCAGGAGAGATACTTGTCAATGCCGCCTCCAGTGAAGGACTCTATGTCTTTATGCTAAAAAGCTTTGGACCACAGATCCGCGGAGGTGAAAGTTCAGTTCGTGTCAGGATGAGTGATTTGCCTGTGCAAACCCAAGGTGATAAGATCGACATTCTTGTCGTTCTCAGCTGGAGCAATTTTTTAAGATTTAAGTCAGAATTGATCTTAGAGGAAAAAGTGATCATTGTCAGTGAAACGGATGACCCTATGGCAGATGAAGATATTCCTCTAACCGAAGAACAACGCGAATTTTGGTATAAAATACCGTTTGCAAAGTTATCTGAAGATCTTACGGGTGCCAAATTAGCAAAAAATATTGTCATGTTAGGTGCTGTTTCCGAGCTATTCTCTCTACCAAAAGATGCTTTACAAAAATCCATTCAAAAGAAATTTAAACATAAAGAACAGTCGGTTATCGATACAAATATCGGTGCATTAAAAGCCGGTGCCAACTATGTGATAGAAAACGTTAAAAAAGTGGATCCTTTACATTTTGAATATGAACCTAAAGAACCGCGTTTGGTCATGCAGGGAAATGAAGCCGTTGCTTTGGGTGCCATGTACGCCGGACTTGATTTCTATGCAGGTTATCCCATTACCCCTTCAACCGAGATCATGGAATGGATCTCAAAGTATTTGCCCCAGAAGGGTGGGGTTTCGATGCAAATGGAAGATGAATTGGCATCGATCAATGCGATCATGGGTGCATCTTTTGCCGGGAAAAAGGCAATGACGGCGACTTCCGGGCCAGGTATCTCTTTGATGAATGAAGGGCTTGGTTTGGCTTCGATGGCCGAACTACCCCTGGTCGTCGTCAATGTACAGCGTGGTGGTCCTTCAACCGGTTTACCTACCAAAACGGAGCAATCTGACCTGATGCAGTCCATTTGGGGGTCACATGGTGATTCACCCAGAGTGGTTATAGCACCTTCAGACGTTGAAGATTGCTTCGATTGTACTGTTCTTGCATTCTATATTGCAGAAAAGTATCAGATGCCGGTGATCATTCTTTCCGATCAGTTCATCGGGCACAGAAAAGAATCTATCAGTCCGGAATCGATCGCAACAAATAAACACGGTTTTAGACTGACATACAATCGCGACGTTCCTTCTCCAGAAGAGTTGGAGAATTACGAGAGATACAAAATAACCGAAACCGGCGTTTCTCCCATGTCATATCTTGGCATTAAAGGCGGAGAGTATCTGGGCTCAGGTATCGAGCATAGCGAAAACGGTTGGCCAAACAGTAATGTGGAAATGCATGCCGCAATGACAGAAAAACGCTGGAAAAAATTTGATTATATTAAAGAAGAATTTCGCTTTGAACGTTTTTATGGTCCGGAAGATGCCAAGCTGGGTGTTATAGCCTGGGGATCTACAAAAGGTGCCGTTAAAGAAGCGGTCAAAAAAGCTAATGATATGGGAATTCCGGTGGGTGCCATGATCCCGCAGTTGATCTTTCCTTTCCTGATCGACCCCTTTAAAGAATTTATTCGGCACAAAAGCCGGGTCATTATTCCCGAGTTATCCTATGCCGGTCAGTTCCGCCGCTATCTGAGAGGTTTCTTGCGGTTCGGTCAGTACGGATGCAAAGTGACGCCTTTCCGGAAAACCGGTGGCGCGCCTTTCATGGTATCTGAGATATTGGATAAGATCAAAGAAGAATGGGCAAAGATGGAGACGGAACAATGAGTGAACTAATGAAAGCATCTGATTATAAAAGCGGGTTAAAACCCATTTGGTGTCCGGGCTGTGGAGATTACGGTTTTTTGAATGCCCTGACAAAAACCTTTGAAGAATTACAATTAAAAACAGAAGATGTTGCCGTTTGTTCGGGAATTGGCTGTTCATCCCGTACACCGGGTTATGTAAAAGCTTATTCCTTCAATGGAATTCACGGACGAGTTCTGCCTTTTGCATCCGGTGTAAAAATGGCAAGACCCGACGCGACTGTTATCGCTGTCGGAGGTGATGGCGATGGCTTCTCAATTGGCGCCGGCCATATCGGTCATGCAGCACGAAAAAATATCAATATTACTTATCTTGTGCTGGATAACAATATTTACGGTTTAACAAAAGGCCAGGCATCACCGACGACACCCTTGGGAGTCAAGACAAAGACAACCTTCTACGGGAATATGGGTACGACATTAAATCCCGTTAGAATGTTGATCGCATATAATGCATCTTTTGTTGCCCGAACCTTTACCGGAAATCCAAAGCATACTCAACAGATGATCAAAGAAGCGATCCAGCACCCGGGATTTTCATTTGTAGAGATCCTTTCACCTTGTGTTACTTTTCGTGGACAAGATCAGTTCAAATTGATCCGTGAAAAAGTGACTTATCTTGATGAAAGTTATGATTGTTCAGATGAAGTCAAAGCGTTTGAAGTTGCCAACAATAATGACCGAATGGCATTGGGCGTTATTTTCAAACAATTTCGACCCACTTATGATGAGATCATTATGGAAAATGTAATTAAGAAGGCACAAGCTCTGTCGAACGGTACGGTTCATATTGATACCTTGCTGGAGCAGTTCAAACCATAAAAAATGAACATACCTTTTAATGAAAAGGCTTTTACTATAGAGCTTGCCGACTGTATTCGTCAAGCAAGCTGTGAGCTTCCTGATGATATCGAACAAAGCCTGCGAGATGCTCTTAGCAAAGAGGAAAAGCAATCAACGGCACATACCGTTCTTGAAACTATTACGCAAAATATTGTTCTAGCCCGTGAAAAAAGCAGACCTTTATGTCAGGATACGGGATTGCCGGCTTTTTATATTTCCTATCCACGAAAAGTTTCACCCGATATGATCAAAAGAAGTATTGAAAATGCTTTGGTTATAGCTACTGAAAAAGGTTATTTACGCCCCAATGCAGTCGATCCGATAACCGGCAAGAACAGCGGCAATAATTTGGGTGAGGGAATTCCTGCGCTTGATTTTAGCGAGTGGGATAAGAGCGAGATCTCGGTAAAGTGTTTGCTCAAAGGGGGCGGGAGTGAGAACGTATCGGCCCAATATAGTTTACCATCGGTCGAGTTATCGGCAGGTAGGGACATTAAAGGCGTTGAAGCCTGTGTGATCGATGCGGTAATGAAAGCTCAAGGAAATGGTTGTGCTCCCGGAATTATTGGTGTTGGTATCGGCGGGGACCGGATCAGTGGATACGAAACCGCCAAAAAACAATTATTTCGTAAACTTGATGACCATAATGAAGATCCAAAGTTGAATGAACTCGAGCAAACACTAATAAAGAAACTGAATCAACTGGAAATTGGACCTATGGGGCTTGGTGGCAAGACGACGGTTTTGGGTGTGAAAATAGGGAAAGCTCATCGGCTTCCGGCATCCTATTTTGTCTCTATAGCCTACATGTGCTGGGCATGCCGTCGGAAAGAATTACATTTCCTTTTGGAACATGAATGAAAACAAAAAAACTACAACTTCCTCTTTCAATAAAAGATATTAGCGATTTGCATATTGGTGATAGAGTCCTTTTATCGGGTATAATTGTTACCGGACGCGATATGGCTCATCGCTGGCTGGTGGATGAAAAGCCCGATGAAGTCAGAGATACGCTCTATCAAGGTGCTATCTATCATTGCGGCCCCATTATGTTAAAGGAAAATGATCAATGGTCCTGTAAAGCGGCGGGTCCCACAACTTCCATCCGCGAGGAGCCTTATCTTGCAGATGTAATTCAAGAATATGGACTCCGTTGCATTATCGGAAAAGGCGGAATGGGTGAGAAAACTCAAGAAGCATTGATAAAACATCATGCCGTTTATCTTTTTGCTGTGGGCGGCGCCGCTGTTATCTATGCCGATACGGTTGAATCAGTTGAACATGTTTACCAATTGAATGAATTTGGTGTACCCGAAGCCTTGTGGGTATTAAAAGTTAAAGACTTTCCCACTATTGTTTCTATGGATTGTCACGGAAATTCCCTGCATAGAAATGTTGAGAAAAAAAGCAAAGATCTGTTGATTTCTGCATTGCAGAATTTTACGTCCGGTTAAAATATATTTAAAATAAATAAGTTAGACTTAAAATGTACTTTTTGCGATTAATTTAATTTCAATTCCAGAACATCTCTTATCATTTTAAGTCATAAAAATAATATTAACAGTGTTGCTTGGATAAAAATATCAAAAGGGAATAGAAATGTCAGCTTTACTTCTGGTTGTACTAACATTTATCGCCTACATCGTGATGTATAAGTTTTACGGCAGATTTATTGGCAAGAAAATTTTCAAGGTAAATGATGAACATAAAGCACCCTCGGTAGAATTCAGAGACGATATCGATTTTGTGCCAACTAAGCGTGCCGTTATTTTTGGACATCATTTTGCTTCGATAGCAGGAACAGGCCCGATCGTCGGACCGGCTATTGCGATTATTTGGGGATGGGTGCCGGCGGTTCTTTGGGTGATCTTTGGCAGTATTTTCATGGGTGCAATTCATGATTTTGGATCATTAATGCTTTCAATGCGTAATGAAGGAAAATCTATTTCGGAAATAAGCGAAAAATACATCAATAAACGATGTAAATTTATATTTTTCCTTATTGTGTTTTTTGGCATATGGATCGTTATTGCAGTTTTTGGACTTATTATTGCTTTGATCTTCGCTATGTTTCCTGAGTCGGTATTAGCTGTTTGGTGTCAAATACCGATTGCGATCATTTTAGGCTATATCTTATATAAACGAAATGGTAATTTGCGATTATCTACTTTAGTTGCTGTTTTCATTATGTTTCTCACAATGGTTTTGGGACACTATGTCCCCATTACCATGCCGACGATAGCTAATATCCCGGCAACAGGTGTCTGGAGTATCATTCTATTTGTCTATGTGTTTATTGCGTCGCTACTTCCTGTTACAACATTATTACAGCCGCGTGATTATATTAATACTTGGTTACTGATAGTCTCCATGTTGCTGATAGTAGGAGGTATTATTGTAGCAACATTTAAGGGCGGATTGGAAATTATTGCACCTGCAATACAACTTCATCCCCAAGGAGCTCCGCCAATATTGCCGTTTATATTTATTACTATTGCTTGCGGCGCAATTTCCGGTTTTCATTCATTGATCGGATCGGGTACAACATCCAAACAAGTTGCTAAAGAATCGGATGCTCTATTTGTGGGTTTCGGATCAATGTTAACGGAGGGTTTTCTTGCGATATTGGTTATTGTTGCTGTTTCAGCGGGTATTGGAATTGCCTATCAAAATGGTGATGGTCAAATTCTTCATGGTATAAGTGCCTGGAATCATCATTATACTTCATGGTCAGCCTCCTCGGGTTTAGGTTCAAAGATATCGGCTTTCGTTATAGGTGCCGGAAATATTATAGAAACAACGGGCATATCAAAAGATTTTGCTATCATTATCATGGGTGTTTTTGTTGCTTCATTTGCGGGGACATCCCTTGATACCGTGACTCGTTTACAGCGTTATATCATTCAGGAAATTTCACGGGATATAAAATTCAAACCGACACAAAATAAATTTATTGCAACAACAGTTTCAATCGTTTCGGCCGGTATTTTAGCATTTTCCGGAGGTGCAGATGGAAATGGAGCACTTGCATTATGGCCGCTTTTCAGTATTATCAATCAAACACTTGCCGCTTTAGCACTCATAATTATCAGCTTATATCTAAAGAAAAAAGGTGGATTAAAATGGCTGTTTTCGGGTATCCCGGCATTCTTTATGTGTGTGATAGCTTTTTGGGGCTTGATCGCGAATGAGATCAGTTTTATTGATCAACATCGTCCGCTCCTCTATATAACGAATGGAATTATATTTATTTTGGCTTTTATCTTCATTTATGAAGGTATTTCGGGATTGCTTTTTAATAAAAAGAATCAATTGCAAAAAAATTAGCAGTATTTATAGCTTGATATCAGGAGGTAAATTTCAAAAATAATTCTCTTACCTTATCAGATTATTCATTGTACTTTCGGGCATGAACAAGAAAACGGACATTATTGTTGGAATGAGCGGCGGTTTAGATAGTACAGTTGCCGTTTACTTGCTTCAACAGAAGGGCTACCGGGTTCTGGGTGTGACCTTACAGTTAGCTGATCATTATATTCAAAATAAAAGTAAACAATCAGGGGTGATCGAGCGTGCAAAGGCCGTTTGCGATCGCTTTGGAGTTGAACATCTTGTTGTCGATCAAACAGCATTATTTGACAAATGTGTCGTCAATTATTTTGCCGATGCTTACTTTGATGGAAATACTCCCAATCCTTGTGTGCAATGTAATCTCCATTTAAAGTGGAAATCATTGCTGAAGATCGCCGATGACCGTGGGATTGATAAAGTGGCAACCGGTCATTATGCCAAAGTAAAAAAGATCGGTAAATATTATCATTTGTTCAAAGGTGAGGACCAAACTAAAGATCAGTCATATTTTCTTTGGCGATTAAGCCAGGAACAACTTTCCCGAACCGAATTTCCTTTGGGTAATATCACAAAAGACGAGATCCGCAAAATTGCAAAAGAGTTAAAGCTTCCGCAGTCTGAACAGGCTGAAAGTCAGGATGTTTGCTTTATCCCCGATAATGATTATAAAGCGTTCCTGAAACAATATTTTCCCGACCGTCTGGAAAAGATCCAGGTCGGAAATTTTATTGACAGGGACGGGAAGATCCTCGGGCAGCACAAAGGTTATTATCGTTTTACCATTGGTCAACGAAAAGGTCTCGGCCTAGCTATGGGTGATCCCGTTTATGTCCGTGAGATACACCCTGATACCAATACGGTTGTTATCGGAAGTTTACTTGATATGGAAGATATGGGTTGTACGGTCACGGATATTAATTGGATAGCCGGTGAAAAGCCGGATGTTGTGGAAGATATCCTCGTTAAAGTAAGATATCGCAATAAAGGTGTTTTGGCTAGAATGGAACCTTTGGGAAAGGGGAAATATCATTTGCTGTTCACAGATCCCGTTACTGCAGTTACGCCCGGACAATCTGCCGTTTTTTATGATAATGAAAAAGTACTGGGAGGGGGCGTGATCCTATCTCATGAAAACGAAAGAGGGAAGAATGAAAAAAACCATTAAAACGCTAAAATCAATGAAAGAAAAAGGTGAAAAGATCACTGCACTCACTGCATATGAAACACTTTTTGCCGGTTTGCTTGATGATAGTGATATTGATCTTATTCTTGTAGGTGATAGCGCAGGCATGGTATTTGCCGGACACGAAACAACGATCCCTGTGACAATGGATGAAATGATCTATCATACAAGATCGGTTCGTAGAGCGGTAAAAAATGCACTTCTTGTCGCAGATATGCCCTTTATGAGTTATCAGACAAGTGTTCAGGATGCTTTGCAAAATGCAGGACGATTATTGAAAGAAGGCGGTGCAGAAGCCATCAAAATGGAAGGTGGAAGTAGAATTGTTGAGCAGGTAAAAGCCTGTGTGGAAGCCGGAATTCCCGTAATGGGGCATTTGGGAATGACACCGCAAAGTGTCAACCAGTTCGGGGGGTTTAAAACTCAGGGAAAAAAGGATGATGACGCCGAAATTTTGAAAAAAGATGCTCTTGAACTTGAAAAAGCCGGAGTGTTTGCCATTGTTCTTGAAAAAATACCCGCTGAGCTTGCAAAGATGATCTCCGAAGCATTGACGATCCCAACAATAGGGATCGGGGCGGGTCCCCATACGGATGGACAAATACTGGTTACGCAAGATATGCTGGGGATGTATGAAAAGTTCAAACCAAAATTTGTTCGCTTATATGCATCGATGGCAGCTGAGATCAAATCGGCGGTAAAAGAATATGCAAAAGATATCCGGGAAGGTAATTTCCCGAATAAAGATGAAAGTTTCTGATGGAAAAAATCAGCAATATATCGCTTATAAGAGAGAGAGTTAAAGATCTGAAACGTGATGGTAAAACCATTGGTTTTGTGCCAACGATGGGTTATCTGCATGAAGGCCATTTATCGTTGGTCGACGAGGCAAAAAAAAGCTGTGATGTTGTGATCATGTCCATTTTTGTCAATCCGACGCAGTTTGGCCCCAATGAGGATTATGACAGCTATCCCAGGGATATCGAACGTGATGAAGCTTTGGCTAAAAGTCGCGGAACGGATATTGTTTTTTATCCCGATGTAAAAGAAATGTATCCTTCGGAAACTCTTACCTGGGTTGAGGTTGAGAAGATCACAGGCGTTCTTTGCGGAGCAAAAAGAGAAGGGCATTTCCGGGGAGTTACGACAGTTGTGACTAAACTTTTCAATATTGTACAGCCTGATATCGCTATATTTGGTCAAAAGGACGCTCAACAGGCTGCCGTTATACACAAAATGGTAGAAGATCTCAATATGAATGTCAGGATCAAACTCGCGCCTATTGTACGTGAAGCCGATGGACTGGCAATGAGCTCGCGAAATGTTCGTTTATCAACAGCAGATCGTAAAAACGCGGTAATATTATCTCAAAGTCTTTTTGCGATCAAAGAGGGAATAAACGAAGGGAAAGAACTTTCAAAACTTATGGAAAAAGCTAAACAAGTTATTCTTGGAACTCCGGGTGCGCGTCTTGATTATCTTGAAGCTCGTTCCTATCCGGATCTGGAAACGGTTCATGCTTGCAAAGACAGATGTTTAATAGCTATTGCCGTCTATTTTGGGAATGTTCGTCTTATTGATAATATTTTGATCGAAAATCCATCTTGATTCTTGAAATACGAGCATTTATTTCATATTATAGTGTGATATAAAAAACACACAGGAAAAGATGAAAAAGAAATTTTTACACGCAAAGATCCATAGAGCATCCGTTAGTGATGCAAACTTGAACTATGCCGGCAGTATTTCCATTCCGGTTGATATTATGGAGATAGCCGGGATCGGTGAATACGAATTTGTTCAAGTTGTAAATATCAATAACGGTTTACGCTTTGAAACGTATGTGATCAAGGGAGAAAGCGGAAGCAAAAACATTTGCCTTAATGGCGCCGCCGCCCGTCTTGCTGAGGTTGATGACCGAATTATAATTATGGCATATTGTGATCTCGATCCTTCTGAGATTGAAAACCATAAACCCACTATTATTGTTATGGACGAAACGAATACTATTATTGAGAAGAAATAGGAGAATCAATGCCCACTGCTCTAGCTACTGTAATTCTTGCTGCCGGTAAAGGAACCCGAATGAAATCCGATCTTCCGAAGGTTCTTCATAAAGTCCTTGGTAAAACGATGGTTGCTCGTGTTGTCGCTGAAGCTGAAGAAGCGGGCAGCTCACGCACAGTGGTTGTTATCGGCCATAAAAAAGAATTGGTTGAACAAGAATTAGAGGGTAAAAAAGTTATTTTTACAGTTCAAGCTGAGCAATTGGGTACGGGACATGCGGTTATGATGGCAGAGCCGGCACTTAAGGATTTTTCCGGTGATGTGCTGATCCTGGCAGGTGATGTGCCCCTATTAACGACAAAAACATTGAGAAAACTTGTTAAAACTCATCGGAAACAAGAAGCTGATGCTACCGTATTAAGTGCGATATTTGATGATCCCCATGGATACGGAAGGATCATTCGGACCCCGGAGGGTAATTATTCGCATTCTGTTGAAGAAAAAGATGCAGACGATGAGATCAGAAAGATCAAAGAGATCAATTCGGGTATCTATTTATTTAAATCCGAGCTATTATTTCATTATTTACGTTTTATTGGAACAGATAATGTCCAGGGAGAGTATTATCTGACAGACGTCTTGCCGATGATGCGAAAAGATAATTTGAAGATCGCATTACAAGTTGCAGACGATCCCGATGAGATCCAGGGCGTAAACACGGTAGACCAACTTAGGGAAGCCGAAGAGAAATTAAAGGCACGATAATGAAACGCATGAAAGCTATTTTGTTCATTTGCCTAATGGCTATCATACCATTGGCGGCACAATATGTAGATGAAATATCAGAATTCACACAGCAAGGTGTCGGTTTTGATATGTCGGATGCACGTTCGTCAGCAGCTTTTTTAGACTGGTCAAAGGTTCATATGAACCATTCGGTCTCTATGAGCATGGGCAGTTCGTTTTTGGGTTCAGAATCTTATTTAACTTATCATAACGAATTTTATATGCCATTAAGCTCCAGACTTTCCTTTTATGGAAATCTTTATTGGCAACTACAGGCCTATGCATCAAATCCGGCTTTGGAAAGATTGAATAGTCCTGTCGGTGATATTTATTTTGATGCAAATCTCGTTTATCACATATCGGAAAATTCAACTTTAAGTATTGGAATCGCACGATATCCCGGTTATTATAGCAATATGTATATGCCCGGATCTTATTTCTCACCCTATAATAGTTTTAATAATAGTTTCAACAATTATCGAAGAGGATTGTACCCATAGAAGCAAAACAGTTAAATATTGCACTAAATGTTGTTATCGTCCTTTCTGTATTGCTGATAGGTATTTTTGCTTATTCTGCCTGGGTCGATCGACCTGCGCGAATACGTGAATTTACTGAAGTTGAAATTCCCAACAATATGCCTGATTTGTCAATGTCATCTGAAAAAGAACAGGAATCGATGGATATTGTTGTTCGTATCCTTAATGGTAATGGCGTAAGTGGTGTTGCCTATAAGCTAAGAGAATACTTGCTGAATCAGGGTTTTGATGTTAGTGAAACCACAAATGCAGATCATTTTAATTATGAAAAAACTATTGTTTATTTGCATACAAACGATTACAGTATGTCAAAGAAGGTATCGGACAAATTGAAGATCAGTAATAATCCCGTTCTCGACGACCGGGCACCCGAATATCCTTGCGATGTAACCATTGTAATGGGAAAAGATTACAAAGAATTGCCCCCATTTCTAGAAAATCATTAAAGGAGCCGCATGGCCGAAAATAAAATAGTCAATGACACTGAAACGTCACACGAACTCGCAAAAATGATCGCAGAGCTTGCTCTGGAAAAAAAGGCCGAAGATGTCGTAGTGATGGATGTCAGCAAGCTTGCCGGATTTACCAATTATTTCGTAATTGCAAGCGCTAACTCAACGACTCATTTAAAATCATTATCCGATTATATCGAAGATGAGCTTTCAAATTACAAGGTAAAAGTCTGGCATAAAGAAGGCTTAGTAAATTTAAAATGGATCCTTATGCATTATGTAGACGTGGTTGTTCATCTTTTTGATCCTGAAACACGCGAATATTACGATTTGGAAACTCTTTGGGCTGATGCCGAGAAGATCATAGTGCGGGACGAATAAGAAAGTAACTGGTGACTGGTGACTGGTAACTGGTAACTTCCACCTTCGCCACCAACTACGCTCTTACGAGCTACGTTGGTCAAGAAGGCTTCGGCGGACAGGGGTGACGGGAAAAGATTAAAGATAAAAGTATAAAGATTAAAGTAGGGAACCTCGAAACATCGGGGTTCTTTTTTTTTACAGAACTGTTAAATGGGAAAGGGGTAGACTCTACAGGGATTTTCAGTACTCTGTTCACTACTGATAATCAATAAGTTACAAGGCAAGGTGACCAAAAAGTGACCGGTGAATTTTTCTACGTTTAACATACTGTTTAACAAGAATTTATACCATAATTGCTTATTGCTGCAATAAAAAACAGGCAAAGAAAAATTCCTTGCCTGTTTAGTAATAGACTTACCTTAATAGTTTACTTAAGCAACGTCACTTTCTGATAATCAACAAATGTTTCGGATCCATCACTAGCTTCGGCAACGAAACGGACCAGATAGATACCACTAGATATATTTGAGCCATCCCAAACGATCGAATGTACTCCAGCATTCTGATTTAAGCTGTATTCCTTAACCAGATTACTGTTTGACGTCAGCCTAAAGTGGACAGTTTGAGGTAAGAAATTAAGAGACACTTTTGTACATTAACAACGTATCAAAGGAGTCAAAATGAACACGTCAGACAGCGCAGAAAAAGTGATCAAAGACATTAAACGAGCAAC
>JAIPIT010000025.1 GCA_021734505.1 Fidelibacterota bacterium
GACTCAATCAAAACAAATATGATTGACTCAATTGAATTTTATTTCCTCAAAATTGGGATTGCTCCTAAAACGATCAAGCCTTTAAAAAGTGCTCCGGGCAGAAATGGGATCAACCCAGCATTTATGACGATATCCCATCCTGTAAAATTAGCTAACCAAATAATGCCAAAGCCGAAAATCATGGTTGTTCCAAGTACAATACCCACAATGGCTGACAAGGGTTTAGCGTACCAGCCTTTATCAGCAAAATATCCCATGATATAGGCAGCCGGGATGAATCCGAGTAAATAACCGCCGGTCGGACCGATCAGGGTTGCCAAACCAAAAGCTCCATGAGCAAAAACAGGGAATCCGATGACACCCATTGCTATATATGTGACCATAGTGGCAAAGGCACGTTTACGGCCGAGTAAAATGCCGGTCAATAAAACACCTAATGTCTGACCGGTTACCGGAATGGGCTGCAAGGGAATCGTAATACGCGAAAGTGCAGCCATCATTAATACGGCGGATAATATATAGGTGATCTCTTTAATGAGAACGTCTGATGAAATTTTTGAAACCTTGATCTTTGTGTTCATTTTTTCCTTCTGTTGCTGTTTAATTTCAAGTCCGTGAAGATAAAAATAAGAAGTGAGAATTGGAAATTAAAAATGTAAAATCGATTAAAAGTTTATGCGTTTAATTTTTTAACTTCTCAACAAGTTTTGGGCTATAACTAAAGAGATCCCGAAGGGATCAAATAACATTATAAACTCATTCTTTATAAAAAATAAACCACGACGGGGTTTAATAATTCAAAGGCATCAATTTTCACAGAGATCCTGAACCAAAGTGTCCACTGGACACTTTTTCAGGATGACTATCTTAGAGAGGTGCTTTCATTATTAGTTATTCGTTATTCACTTCGATATTTCGAATGCTCGAATGTTCGATATTCATTATTCAGCGTGGGCTTGCCCGAACTAGGGAAGCACATTTCCTGCTGTTCTATATATTTCATACCATTCTTGTCTGCTGAGTGTAATATTCGAGGCTTCACAGATATGGATCAAGCGCTGTGGATTTGTCGTTCCGATGATCGGCTGCATTTTTGCCGGGTGCCGGAGCATCCAGGCGATCACAAGAGCACTTTTATTTGTACCTTTTTCAGACGCTATGCGATCGAGTGTTTCATTCAGTTCCGGGAATTTCGGATGATCAAGGTAAACGCCTTCAAAATAGCCAAACAAAAACGGTGACCAGGGCTGGATGCGGATATCATGCAATCGACAGTAATCAAGAATGCCGCCATCATGATCGATCGAAGCCGGGTTTTCCATATTGACGTTGATCCCGCGATCGATCATGCTCGTATTGGTAACAGAGAATTGAAGTTGATTGATGATCAGTTTTTGGTTGACAAATCTCTGTAATAGTTCAATTTGTCCTGAATTGTGATTACTGACACCGAAATGCCTCACTTTGCCTGCTGATTCGAGGGTATTAAAGGCTTCTGCGACCTCTTCGGGCTCTACGAGTGTGTCTGGACGGTGCAGGAGTAATGTGTCCACATAATCGGTTTTTAAGCGTTTTAGACTTTGATCCACGGAATTGAGAATATGGCCTTTTGAAAAATCAAAATATCCTTTTCTAATTCCGCACTTGGTTTGGATATAAATATTTTCTCTGACTTTAGGACTCATGGATAAAGCTTTCGCAAAAACCTCTTCGGATTTTCCGGCACCATAAATATCGGCATGATCGAAAAAGTTGATCCCGTTATCCAATGCCGTTTTTAATAAAAGTTCAGCATCAATATTTGATAAATTTGCGATCCGCATGCAGCCGAGGATGATCTCGGAGGTGGGAAGGTTAGTTGTGGGAAGTGAAAGGTGTTTCATATGTTTGCTCCGAGACGCGATAAATCGCGTCTTTACATGTCATACAATTAAATTTTAGTGATTTTTAAATATCTTTTCGACCTTCCAGCAGGTTTTCGATTCACTCAAACTCCAGCTGGTGGGTCTTCTCAACTCTCCAGCCTTCGCTCTACGAGCTATGGCCGGCAGGCAACTCTCAACTCTTCTTCCGGCCCACCCACACAAAATCATAAATCCGCCAGAAAGATTGTTCTTCTTTTTCAGTATCGGGGAATGCTGTTTCTTCATGCCAACCCGCTTTGATCAGTTTGCGTATTTCTCGTGGAGATAATTCATCTGTTCTTTCGAAAAGATAATCCCTGACTTCATAGGTTGTCCATTCAAAATCATCGGGATCAAAATGAGAGTATTTTTTATACTTTTCGGATTGGAATTTATATTGTTCAAGACATTCATGAAAATAATTTGTTCTTCGATCACCTGCTTTTTCAACACCGGCGCACACCAACTGAGAATCCATCATGTGTTCATCATAGATCCACAGTTGCAGGTCATAAGGATCTCCGGCATCCCTAAATGCCTTGTCCCATTCATCATACATACGCGAGAACGCATTTAACATTTCCTGGAATACGGGCAGGGGAGGGTTCTTTTTGTTCAATTTGTACCAAGGCTTGATCCAAAGCCCCACATAATGATCCTTGTTGCCGTTTATAACTTCAACGGGAGGTATGTTAAACAGTTCATACCAGAATTCAATTCGTCTTTGGATACTTTTACGCAAGATCACATATTCCTCTTACATTTTCTAATGACCGAAGTTTTTACCCACATGATATTTTCTCCCGATGAGAAGAAAAGATATTTACCGTCTGTAGTTAATGCTGGATCACGGTTATCTTCATTCAACCCCAAATAGTTACTTAAATTGATCGCTTTACTCCATAGCTTGTTCCTGTTTTTGAAGCATACGTATATACTGCAAGATTCCTTACTGGTATCATGCCGGTTGGATGAAAAGAGAATATATGAACCATCGGGTGAGATATAGGATAAGTAGTCGATCGTATTTTCATCTGGTGTATTGATCGTTTCCGGTAATGGAACCGGTTCTGTGTATTTTCCGTTTATAAATTTAGACACGACAATGCCGCGGTTCCATCTTTTTTCCGGAACATAGGAAGTAAAATACATATCTCCATTCCTGGAAAAAGATTGTCCCGTTTCAATATTATCAGAATTAAGCGGTTCTCCAAGATTGATAGGTGTAAAAATTGTATCGTCCGTTTTATTCATAAGCCAAATATCCAGACCCCCATAGCCGCCTGGGATTTGTGCAGAAGATATATAAAGATTACCTTTCAAATCAAAACCTGGCCTAATGTAAATCCGATCTGAAAAGGGCTTAAAAATATGGGGTTCAGACCATTTGTCATTTTGGTAATACACTTCCATGGTTCTGGGTGGGAGGATCATCCAAAGGATCTGTTTTCCGTCGGGTGATATGGCCGGATATGTATGAAGCCTGCCCTTGCCTGAAATGATACCCGGTGCAAAGATCTCAGGTGTTTCTCCGGGAGGCTCCTGATCAAGATATTGCCAATCGGAAGAAGAACATCCCAATAAAAGAAAAAAAGTTAGACATGCTATTATTAACTGTTTCATAGATCATTATCTGGTCAAATATTTAACAGCCTCGTCAGTTGATTCTACAAAAAATATTTGTCCGGTTTTATTGCTTTCGTACATAAAGTCAAGCCAACTTTTTTTTCTGAGAGCAGAAAAATCACCAACTACCGCCAATTGTTTATAATAGTTCACCAGTTTCTGCATGATGTCACCCGCTAAGACGGTTTTCAGATCGAAAAAGTCATCATGAAGATGTTCTTTTCTGATCATGATCTTTCGGGCGCCCTGGTAATCGGCATCAGCTATTAGGTCAAGAGCATCCTGCACTGTTGATATGGGTGATTCAATGGATTCCAATATTGCGATTGGGATATCTTTAAACTTGATTATCGTCAATTTCATCGTGATCCGGTTCCTTTATTTCTTTTATTTCCCGATTCAGTTTGCGAATATGTACGCCTCGTAAAATAAGCATACCGAAAAAGATCAATATGCCGGCAATTGAGATCACATATACTCCACTGGCAACCCCTAAAATGATCACGATTACAGCAATGATCATTAGGAGCATATTTATCAGAATTCGAGTATTATTTTTCATTTATTCCTCCATCATTTTCATAGAGTATTTCTGCAACTTCAAGGGGTCTGTCCGTTGCAAAGATATCTATACCAAGTTTTTCCCATCTTTTATAAAGATGATCACCTTTAGCTATTGCTTTCTTGTCTAAATTACCAAGAGTTCCACAGTTTGCAAATATTTTTTCATCATGTAGCATTTTGTAGAGTTTTTTTTTCTGTAGATGCGTTCCGGTGAAGGCCGTAACTCGTTCCATCAGGATTCCGGCCTCTTTTGAACGAAGCAATTCTTCTTCATTACGTATGGCAAGAGAAAGCATTAGATCGGGATCGAGCCGGTTAACAAGCAGACCGTCTTTAATATTATAAACGATCACAAGAACAGAGGCTTCGGAATTTGTTTCATGGATGAGATCAGTAACCATTTTAAACGGGACACCACGCTTAACATCTAAGTTTAAAACCGTTTTCCCTTTAGCCCAAATAAGCGCTTCTTTGAGTGTGGGGATTCGATAAGGGGTTTGAGCTCCTTCGTTATCTTCCAGGAAAAGTTCTGTCATCTCAGTGTAATTTACTTCATTGACCTTTCCGGTTCCCGTTGTGGTTCGATCCAGGCTCCAGTCGTGCATAAGGATAAGAACAGAATCAAGTGTCATTGAAATATCAATTTCCAGTGTTGAGGGGACATGATCCAATATATTTTGGAATGTTTCAATGCAGTTCTCGGGATATCCCGGATAGGGTCCGCCGCGATGTGCACTCAAGACGGGAAGGTGATCGGGTGTCCAGACAAAAAAAGATTGAAGTTCTTCAACGGAATCAAATGAAAGATTGGGGAGGGGATAGGGTGGTTTTGCGATCAGTATGACCGCGACAAGCAACAGAATGATAATTTTTTTCATGATTTTACTTCCTCTTAATATACATCTAGGAAACAGGTATGCCTGTTCCTTACATGTATTTGATATTGTTAAAACAATTATAACAATAGAATCAGATGTTGATTATGAATTTCGTAGTAAAAATAATTATTCTTCCCGGTCAGGATCCGAGATAACAACGTCATCTACTTTTGTGAAACGCAGAATACGGTGATTACCATTATCAAAAGTGTAGAGAACTTCATTATAAAAAGTCAATGCGAAAGGATTATTTAAAAGATCGGGATATTGTTGCAAGACTAAGGTGTCCTTAACTACCAATGAATCTCCATAATAGGTAGAATCAGATAACTTGAGCCATTCTTCACGAACAACAACTGATTTTAAGAATTCACCGGATGATGAAAACATTTTTACATCATGATCAATTGTGTCAAGAACGAAAATACTTCCATCCGGAGAGACCGTAATATCACGGGCATAACCATATTCTCCCAAACCCATAATATCATCTATTCCTACAAGGAATCCTGAATTGTAACCGGGAGTGGAAAGTTTATGTACATCAAAGTAATCTCCGGTTTGAGTATAGTAAATATTTCCAACATTATCAGATGCCATTGAGACCGGTGCAGAGACTGTTCCGGCACCGGTTCCGGGTGTGGCAACAAAAGCTTCTTTCATTCCAATATATTGCCATACATTTTGTCCATTTGTTAATCTGACTAAGACAGTAGGAATTAAATTGATCTTTACAATATAATTATTGATCGCATCTGCAGTATAAATTGAAAGTTCTCCTGCCGGTGCCGGTGCAAGTGCAACAAAGGACTTGTTCTGGCTAGCATAGATAGCATCTCCGGCTATAAGAACTTCATCGTTCTCAGTATTAATTAGTCCGACACGGTTAAGATCTGATTGCGGATCATAAAAGACTCTGGGCCTCATCAGGGAATCAATAAAAGCCGTTTGAGAACTATCTATGATCTCAGAATTATTTATAGCAGCAAATCCGCTTGCCAGGCCACTCAAAGGATCCATTAAAACAGAATCTCCATGAACATCATAATAACGTTGTGTCACAATACCGGCTATGCCTATAGTTGCCGAAAATTGAGGCCAGAAATATATTTTATTTCCACCATCTGAATAATAGACATTAAAGCGGGCATCCAGACAAACCGAAGTTGGTGAAATGCTTAAATTCCCCAAGCTGTCATAAATACCTGATTCCACCTCACCTGAAGGACGAATAACGGTGATGCGATTTTCAGAACTGTCAGCAATGTACAAACGCCCGTCTTTAGATGAAAAAACATCTACGGGAGAAGTCAAATTAAGTTGATCAAAGCTCCAATCTGGTGTTATTTGTACAAACTTATTTGGATCGGAATTTATACCACCGGTAGGAGTTTCACCCGTACCGGGAAGAGACATAGTCTCTGAGCATCCTAATATTAGAATAAGGACGGATAATATAATTGAAGATGTCGTTAATATTTTTTTCATTAGAAATTATAACTTATTTGAATTTGGTTAACGATTCCAAGATATTTATGCGGGCGGAATGCATAGTCGATTTTCAGACCGGAATTCCAACGTTCTGTTGTAAAACCCAAGCCCATTGAGAAGGGGATCTCTGTGCCTATACAATAACCCGCTCTTACTTGAATTGCTTTAAATAACGTTGCATTTAATCCCAGGACGTAAGTTTCATCATTATCTACAGGATGGTTTAACTGTACCGTTGCCAGGAGATCCATAAAATTATTTTCATAAACTGTCATAGAAGAACCAATATGAAAAGTGGTGGGGGGTGAAAAAGTAGCATAATCACGAAGATCACTATCAGTGGATTCATACTGACCTGAAGGTCCGGTCGGTGTTCCAAAATTCAACAAAGCAACAGCAAGAGTTAGATCCTTGAATCCTGTCATGTAATAAGTTCCAAGATCCATGACAATAGACGTCGTTGCCAGATCAAGATACTCTTCTCTTACCATACGAGCAGTAAAACCAAAGGAGAATCTGTCACTCATTTTGCGGGAGGCATTCAAACCAACATAGTAATCAGCATAAGTAAAATAATCGCCGGAGCCATAGGGATGATATTCAGTCGTTATCTCCATCGCATCCATATGTAAAGCACCAATTTCCATACCAAAAGCCCATGAACCGATAGAATGACTTAATGCAAGATATTCGTAACCGATCCCGTCGAACCAATCTAAATGAGAGAGAGCAACGGACGTACCTTCCAATTGAACGGTAACTGCAGGATTCCAATGAATAACAGAGGCATCGGAAACGATAGATGTAAATGCTCCTCCCATTCCACCTGAGGTTGCAGAAGGATCAATTTTAAGAAAATTGAAGATAGAAGTTCCTGCACGTTGACCACCCAGACCCGCAAAGACCAGAGAAAAACTCAGTAAAAGAATAACAGCGATTTTTATTTTATTTCGTTTCATCATTAAAACCTTAAAAAGAGTCCTAGCATGATCTGTCTTGGGGAATAATACCTGGAAGGATCTTCATTGGGATTTCTTCCACCGTAATAACTGTACGAGATGATCTCGCCCGGATCATAGGGCTGACCGGTAAAAGGATTGATCCTTCTCGGGACTTTATAGTTAAATACATTTTGCATATCAATATAAAATCCATAGGTCAGACTTTTATAATAAAAATTCTTAGTAAATTTCAGGTCAACGGTGATATAAGGATCAGCTATTTCACCATAAGGATTATCGCTCCGTGAAGTTCCGATATACCATCTGGTACCATCTGCAGTTACGATGGTATCCTGAACAACACTTTCAGTGTATCGACGTCCCGATTGTGCTTCAATGTGGGCATTGAGAGACCAGTTATTTATCCAGGGAGAAATATCATCTTCGTACATGTGGAATCTAAGATTTCCAATTAAACGGAAAGGTTCATCCCATGAAAGGTAATTTTCCGTCAATGGTTTTTCAGGGATCATACCCGCTTCAACCAGAACATTATCATCCGGGCTGGAGCTTTTCCCTGTCGTTACCGAATAGGTAAATGAGGCATCCCCGCTAAAGAAACGACCTGCTGTTTGACGGAACATGAATTCAAGTCCGTAAGAACGAGCATAATCCATATTCAAATACATCATCAGACTGTAATTTCCCAACAAAGGATTAAAGGACGTGATCGTTTGGGCTGTTTCGTAATCGAACATATCTTTATAATAAGCTTTGAACTCGATAGCTGAAGCAGCTGAGAATTTATGTTTTAACCCGATTTCATAGGCCACTGTCGTTTTTGGATCAAGGTTCGGGTTTCCGATAAGACTGTAAGGGTTATCCGACAAGGTGTTCAATTTTGCATAGACGTAGTTGTAAGTGGGTAACTGTGAAAAATGTCCATAGTTGAAATAGAGTACATCATTGTCCGTCACAGGGTGACTGATACCCAATCGCGGACTTACATGGCCTTTAAATCTTGCACCGAAGAGATTGCTTGTTTCATCAAAATACCGCTGACGTCCGGCTTCAGTGATGGTCAGAATATCCGGGTTCATCATAGCTTCGGTCACTTCTTTCCCTATGAACCAGTAGTCGTAGCGCAACCCGATATTGGCGATCATTCCTTCAAATGTTATCTTATCCTGAAGATAAAAAGAGCCATCGGATGGTTTGACATTATAGTAATCAAAACTTTCGCCTAATCCCGAACCAAGCCAGGGTTTATAAATATCAACGATCTGCATTTCAGTAAACCGGTGTTCAAAACCGGCTTTCATTTTATGCTTGGTACTTGGATGATAGGTGAAAGCGGTAGATAATGTATAGTTTTTACTCCAGTAATCATACCAATAGGGCGCGTCACCGTGATCCCAGAATTCATCACCGGTATATACAACTACATTCCCGAACTCATTTATTGTCAAATATTCATTGGGATCAATATCAAGCACTTCTTCATATTCGGTCCAATGCTTGTTTTGCACGGCTTTATGGAAAGATGTAAAGAAATAACCGGTATTTACCGTATAAAATAATTTTGAATTGATCGTATGGGTCCATTGAGCGTTTACGACCTTTGATTCTTGAGTATTGGTAGGATAATTATCAAGGATCTCTTGAAAAGCATAGGGGTAAGAACCGCTTGTAAAGTATCCCTGATTTACTCTTGCGGATTGATTGTAAGAGATAGAGAATTTATATTTTTGCTTTAAATTCCAAGAGAGTTTTGCCATCGTGGATAGATTATTTTCCTGACGGGTGGTAAAAATATTCATCCAATCACGATAAGGATATAGTTGTTCAGATCCGGGTAAATAGCTGTCTGAAAGAAAAAGATAACCACTTAAAAAATAGGAAAGATAACCGGGAAGAAGTTTGCTGTTACCTTTTATGATCGGTCCGCCAAGAGTGAATTCAATATTATCGCTTGAAAAGCCGCTGGCGCCAAATATCTGATCTGTTTTGTAGCGGAAAGAGCCCTCGGGTTTTGCCGCGCCTTCTTTTAGTTTTACGTCAATAATCCCCGACATTGCCTGACCATATTCTGCATTGAATCCTCCGGTGATAATTTCCAGCTCTTCAATGGCGTTGGGGTTTACATACAGACTTGATGTTTCGCCCGTTAAGGGATCTTTTATTGAAAGTCCATCAACAATGAACTGACTTTCATCGACACGACCTCCACGAATATGGATCTCATTGTTCGATGTGGAAACACCGGCTTGCTGACCAACGATATCGGCAACACTTTCAACGATCTTGCCCATGAGATCATTGGAGGAAACTGTTACGGATGAGGATGTAGAGGCAGCATCAATAAGTGGTTTTTCACCGACGACGATAACATCTTCACCCAGCGCAAGAACAGTTGTCTCCAGAGCGATGTCCATACGGATATTATCACCTTCTTTAAGCTCGATACCGCCATACAGATGCTGTTTATAACCGATCATAGAAACCATCATATCATAGGTGCCTTCGCCCATACCTGTTACGGTAAAAGAACCGTCCATGGACGTTGCAGCACCGTAATAAGTTCCTTTCAGAATGATATTAACTCCTGCCATAGGTTCTTTGGTTTCGGCATCTGTGACTACACCACGAATCGTAGCAGCATGTGCAAATGCGAATATGCTTAATAAAATGAAGACCGCGATGTATCGTAAATATTTTTTCATGTTATTCATCAATCTCAAATACGTGCCTGAAGAGGTCATCCAGGTTATTGTTTCCGTTTAAATACGATAAAGGTATAGATAAGTAATAACAAAGGCCATTTTCCAATGGTGTTTCAATCATAACGGGTGGTGTGCCAATATAGGGAGGTTGTCCCGTATTTGGATCTAATGGAACTAATGAATCAGGCTCAAAGAAATATCTTAAGCTTGAAGTACTACCGGGAATTATGGCATATAGCCTATCAGCTAAGCCCTTTGATAATTTTAATTCAAGATCACTATTTAAAATGGTATCTCCCCAATCTGCTAAAATATTAATACCCATTGTAACGCGACCTCGGGGATTAAATTGATAGACTGAATCAATATCGGTAAATGTCCATGCTGTATCTGGGCGGCTACCTGTTGCAACTTTTTGTGCATTATTCATAAAGAGAATTCCGCCATCGGCAACAAATCGCGTTAATGCAAGAGAAGCATCGTCAAGGCTGTTTGAACCTCTGAATGTATACCAAAATACCTTAGAAAATGTACTTAAATTATTTTCTATATCTTCTGTTGAATACGGGATAGTATTTGCAGTATTGGTACTTGCGCCACCTATTTCCCAAACTGAATAACCTGCGTTAGTAACGAGTCCGTCGAAAATACTTGTATATAAATTTTGTTCAACATAATCAACTTGATCACTGGCATAATCATTGACAATTAAGATATCCCCTATGGGTTCTTTAACGATCCAACTTTTAATCATTGAATCATCACTGTTTGGATCGGGGAATGAGATAACATTGCTCTCTGCACCTGCAATATCTTTAACCTTAAGATAAAATCTGTGTCTTCCCGCCGGAATATCCGTGATCATAACCTGACTTTCATTTCCATCAAGCCATTGCCAGTTTGTGGTATCATCCAATGCATAATAAATATTTGTGACAGTTTGTTGTCCGTCAATATCTGAGATATCCCAGAAAAATGAATGATGAGTAAATGAATAATGTAATGAATCTTCCGATCGGGTACTGACAGGAAGCGAATTAAGTTTCCATTCTACCTCGGGAGGCGAATTGAAAACGGGAAAAGAAACTACCGCAGCTGATGGATCTTGCAGACTGTCATTATCCATTGCCTGGACATACAGACTGTAAATATCAAATTGAGTTCTGAGCGGTAAATAAAATATTACTGATTCGTCCTGTGTGAAAATGGCTGTATCCATGAAGGACCAGCGGTAGTAATAGCCAATAACATCCCCATCAGGATCATCACCCCACCAATGGACTTCCTGGACCGATACGGTCGTATCAAGCCCTAGAACTAAGGTATCCAGCACCCATGTAGTGTCACCGTTATTTATCCAATAATCTCCGGGTCCAAGAGTGGTATCCGGATGAAAGAAAAACGAAATATGTGTTTCCGGCGGTTGATTTTGTGCTATGGAAGGAGGAAGCGGAGGATGAAAAAAATCACAAGCAACCATCGTGAAGAACACTAGCACAAAAAGAAACATGGATGTAAAAGTTAATTTTATTTTCATTTCTCTAATAACGAACAGGTTTAATTCGTTTTAGGATTCCCGGCGGGTGATTCAAACCACCCGCCAAGAATTCTATATTTGCTTATTATTTCAATAATAACATTTTATTGGTTGCGGTGAATTCTGGAGTTTGTATACGGCAGAAATAAACACCGGAACTTAAGTGAGCTGCATTCCAACGAAGATTGTAACGTCCTGCATTGAAAGGACCGTTTGCCAATTCTTCAACAAGACGTCCATTGATATCATAGATCATCATTTGGACATTGCTTGCATTGGGCAGGTCAAATTGAATGGTTGTAACCGGGTTGAAAGGATTCGGATAATTTTGTGTTAAAATATATTTCTCCGGAACATCGCTTATCGCTACTTCCCCTAAACTTTCAACGGTCAAGTCACTCAACTTTCTTACTTCAATTTTAACAGTTCCATAGCTGTACATGACAACACCCTTAACATTACTGAAGGAACCTGTTGCTACCATAGTATCCGTACCGCCAACAATAGCATTCTCATTGTAATTTATATCAAAAACATCATCAGCAACAAGGTCATCATCCAATAAGAATGAATTTGTACCATCGCTTATGGTTATGTCATAATCATTGACAGATGTTACTTCAGAAGTTCCCGATATTTCGATCAAAACACCTTCATAGGGTTCGAAATCGGCTTCAAGATCAGCCAATGTTACAGGTGTTGTTGCAATTGGGACTTCATTGATACTTAAAACGGCTGACCCTACAACATAGGTATTGGTCTGATAAGCCCAATAAGCTTCATGGTCGTCATCAACTTTACCGGTAACGGTGATAAGATCACCTTCATGGAAAGCGGCGAGAGCTGTAGGATTCGCTAAGATCCAAACGCCATTCCATGCACCGGGTCCGCTTGCAACGGTGATAGCACCTCTACCTGCATCATCTTTAAAGTTTGCAGCGAGTGCACCATCCATGGTTACATAAGCATCAAAAACAACATTACAGCCGTGAAGAGGACTTAAGCCACTTTCGGCATGTGTGTATTGAATATCGTAGATGGTTGGATTACCGTCTATGACTTTATAGGTTAAGAGTTTTCCATTAGCATGATTGCTGGGTAGCGCTGATACATCACTTGAATCATCAACAACATAGAAATAATATTCTACAATTGCGTCATCAGCTTGTGCCGGAATGGTACCTGACCAGATATTGCTACCTGCATAAAGCATATCAACACTTGAATATGCACCATTATTGACTTTATAGAAAACTTTGGCTGTGTCTATAGTCCTAAGTGTTGAAATTGTTGCTGAAACAGCAACAGATTGAGACGAAGTAGGAATATTTGAAGGGGTACGATTTGGGAATAGGATCATTGCGGGACCCTCACCCAAAACGATGTCTTCTTTGTAAAGAGGTTCAAGTTTATATGTTGTAGAGTCGGCATACGAACCGTAATGATGATATACCCATCCTACAATAGATTCAATCGGAGTCATAGGGGGAGGAGATATATAATCGGCCAAACTGTCAGAATCGTCGTCAACTAAAACAGCACCGCTGCCGTCATCGATCTCTAAGATTTCAAAAACCGGTGCGTTGTCAACGATAATTGAATTTTCAATGCGGACCATAGCATTGCCCCATTGTTCTGCAGTGATCGGCAGACGTAAGTCACCGGTAGTCACAACAGCCGTATCGGGCAATGAAGCGTAGCCGAGTATATTAATGTCGCCAACCAACCAGAATTCGGTCATGTTGGCAGGAGTTGTGCTGTATTCACCAATATATCCACCCATTTCGATCAAATCACCAGCATAGAGTTCAGGATAAAGTGACGCATCTGCATTGTAAGACATGATAGCGCTCCAGGGACCTCCATGAACATCTGCCATAAGGAATTTTACACCATCACCTGCATAGCTCAAGCCTGTAGGCATGGTCACAACACCTTTAACAAAGAGAGTTGTATCTTCATTGACCAAATATGAAATATCTGAGGTTCCATCAATGGCAGCCTTTAAAAGGTCAGAAGCCTTTACTTGCTGTATCCTTTGCATACGAGTGTAGATTTTTGTTTCGCCAGTAAATGGGCCTTCAACAATATCCCATGCAAGACGAGGAACAATTTTATATGCACTATAGGAATAATTCAACAAGCCTGTAATTGAAATACAGCTACTATATTCTGCGGGCCAAAAATAATAAGGGGCATTGCCTTCATCATCAATCAGAACGGCCCCGGAAGCGTCAGATACTTCCCATTCGCCAAAGCCGGCATCTGCATTGCTGATCGTTACATCTTTAACTCTTACCAAGCAACCTTCATATTTTTCCTGGTTTAAAGAATCGGCAGGAACAACCATAGGAGCGGGGCAACCGACACCGGCTGAATCCAAAGTTAATGCTGTAACATTTATGATCTCGGTCAAACCGTTATATTCAGCTACCGTGCCTGTTACCGTTACAGAATCACCTTCGGAAATGATAACGCTATCAGCAACTAAAGTATTTACATTGGACATATAAAGGTAAATACCACTCCATGGACCGGTACCATCCTGAATATACATTTTGTTTCCGCCAAAGGCATAAGGTTCACCGGTGACAATACCGGATACCGTGACAACCTGGTCTTTTAATGGTGAGTCTCCACTCGCATCAGTTGTAAACTGAATGTCTCTGATCGTAGTCGCAAATGCGGCGACGGTCAAGAGGAGAGCCATCACAATGATTAGCATTTTCTTCATTTTTTTCTCCTTCAATTTGGATCTTATTTTATAACTAAAAAACGGCCGGTCTTTACAAACCCGGTATTTTTATTTTCAACAGCAAAAATATACATGCCGGTTGCCAACGCCTGATCATCTTCGGTAATAAGATCCCAGGCATGTTCACCTCCCGAATAAACTGTATTGGTTCCGAGGCTTTCCTGAAGTCGCCGTGTTTCAGAGCCTGCGTATGTAGATGAGTGATGGTCAATAGTTTTGACCAATTCACCGGATATGGTGAAAATACGAATCGTAGATTCAGAGGGAAGTCCCGTAAACCAGATCATTTTATCACGAACACCCGATCCATCCCATACGGCATTAACTCGATATGGATTGGGATAAACGCCGACATTGGTCATTTCATCTTCAATGGATTGTTGACCGGTTATCACTGTAATACGATTTTCCAATTGAGACGATTCCAATGACAGCAATCCGGTTCTCGGATCACCTTTATCATAAGATGTCACGGCGAAAATATTCTTATCCGGCCATCCATTTAATAAATTTTTGTTCTCGAATTTATAATAAAAAGTATCTTGTCCAAATATCTCGTAAGAAGGATTGCCCAGCTCATCTTTAATTCTTATGTAATCAAAACCTGTATTGTAACCGAATTCATCTTTTAGATCAAATGTAGCCAATAAAGTCCATTCTGTATCCAATTGCGAGGTCTTCCTTCTGGCATAGACTTTATAACCTTCAAAATCCTTTTCCCTGGAAATGGGATCTTCCGCAAATTCGGGGATATTGTTCCAATATAAAGTTACCATACTTTTGTCTGAAACGATGTGTAATTTTGGTGAAGGGGGAGGAGCGGGAAGAACAAAGCGGTCAAGTTTGCCGTTGCCATTTTGATCTTCATTGATGTCAGCATCTAATCTTCCGTTGCCATTGATATCTTCACCATTGAAAGCTTTTTGTGCCCAGTCCGCATTAACTCTCAATAAAGAGCGACGAGCTGCATTATCTATCATGGTATTGTTGGCCCATTTACCGCAGACAACGGCAAATGCAACATCAATTGCCTGTCCGGGGGGAATTTCCCAGGACGAACTGTCGGCGACTGCCGGAACGGATCCAAAAGGACCGGCACCGACCAGGATCATCCAACTGGCCGATGTGGATGGATAACCTTCATCAGTATAGTTTACATCATTCAAATGCCTGGGCACTGAATGACTTAATTTGTCATAGCGTTCTTCATCGGTTAAGGGTAAATAATATTCCGGGTAGATCAGATTGGATGAAGTATTCCACATCCATTGATTATAATATGTGTCCCAATGTGCACGGGGAACGGTTTCCGTTCCTAAAAAAGTAAAACCGACATAACTTTGAGAATATCCGTTATCTCCATCCTGATCGAACTGATATGCAATGTCTCTTTGCAAGCCCTCAAATGCATCATCAGGGATCGGATCAAAGATCGATTCATCAAAACCGTTTTGATTGTCATACCAGCTCCAACCACCGCCGGGTTCATAAATACTGGTATAATTCATATTCCCAACAGCAGCATCTGCCCATATGCCGACAAATACGTCTTCGATCGTATTGGAACCGATATTGGTGATATGGTAATTCAGGATGACAAAAGCATCGGTAAATGAAAAGTTCCATGTATAAGTGGTCATATCGACCTGAATATGCAGAGGCTTGTGATCTACAACACTGCCTTCATCATTATAGGTAGCCTTAAAGTCCTGATGAGATATAGCATAAGGAGAGTAGACCTTTGAAGTAGGTATTGAAGATCGCTCAAAGATCGAATCGCCATTATCGGTAAATTCAAAACCCGCTGCTCCATAATCAAATACACCATCAACAACGCCAGTACTTACTCGTTTTTCTCCCTGGACCTTTCCACCGACCCAAAGGCCGCCGTAAGACATATGTTCGACTTGTTCTTTTATATTATCTGGATACTGCTTATACATACAACTGGGTTGGTTTGGATTGTTGTATCCTTCTCCCAGAACACCAAAATTTGTTATGGTTAAGCCAAGTTGTCCGACAGTAGTGTAATGCACATAATCTGCTACGGATCCCGATGTCTTATGTAAAGATGCCGGGTAGCGATCATTTGCAGACAAAAAAGCTGTCAGTGCTAAAATAGCAATGAAGAAAAAACGAATATTATTTTTCACAAAACCCTCTAGTTCCAAGTGCAAAGATACGGGCATTTTATAGCAATGTCAAAAATAAAAAAGTATTTTTTCTTCACTATATATTGGGTTGTTATTTTAGTAATGGTACAAGATGTGTAAAAACAAGAGGTTTAAACCTAAATATGGAAATATCGCGTTTTTGTATTTTTTTATTAAATAAAAACATTCCAATAATATTCTTTTTGCATTATATTTTAGCGCGAGGGAGCAGGCCGCATGGTTTGTCGCTGAAAGGGTATAAAATTAAAGGATTAGAGATGTTAAAGTCAATTTCACCTCTCGACAGCCGGTATTTTAAGCGGGTCGAACCGCTCGGCGATTACTTCTCGGAATATGCATTGATGGGCGCACGGATTTGGGTAGAACTTCAGTATCTATTGGCGCTGGATAAAACCGGTTTATTTCAGCCTCTTGGAAATCGAGAGATCAAGCGCATCGAAAAAATGTCTGAATCATTTACTAAAGAAGATTACAATGCGATCAAAGAGATTGAACAAACCCTTAATCATGATGTCAAATCCTGTGAAGTATATCTCATTCAGGAATTGAAGCTCAGGCAGCCCAATATGATACATTTTGGACTGACTTCAGAAGATGTCAACAATCTATCGCATTCTTTGTTATTGAAAAAATATCGTGATGAATACCAATTACCTCAATTGAAGTCGTTTTTAATCTTCATGGGCAAGAAGATAACTGAATGGAAAAGTATTGCTATGCCTGCCCGCACACACGGACAGATGGCATCTCCCACGACAGCCGGAAAGGAGATGGCCGTTTTTGCTTCTCGCCTTATGCGACAATACACCGCACTTAAGAACTTGAAATTCCGCGGTAAGCTCAATGGTGCCACCGGAAATTATTCTGCATTTGTTTCTGCCTCAAATGAGATCAATTGGATACAATTCTCAAAGAAATTCATTGAAAGTTTTGACCTTGATATGAATCCGGCAACAACACAGATAGAAGATCATGACACTTGGTCCGAATACTTTTTTATCACCAAAATGATAAATACCATTCTTCTCGATATGAATGAGGATATGTGGATCTATCTCATGCTGGGTTATTTCAAACAGAAGGTTAAAGCAGGAGAAGTGGGGTCTTCAACCATGCCTCATAAGGTCAATCCGATCAATTTTGAGAACAGTGAGGGCAATTTGGGTATTGCCAATTCACTGCTTGAACATTTTACAACTAAATTAAGTCGCTCACGTCTGCAACGTGATCTTTCAGACAGTACGGTAGAGCGGAATTTCGGTGTGGCTCTGGGTCATGCATCTCTTGGATTACTTGAAACGCAAAATGGGTTGAGCAAGTTGACAGTCAATGCTGAATTCTGCGAAAATGAATTGAATAATTACCCCGAATTACTGGCAGAACCCATTCAAACTATTTTACGACGTGAAGGATTTGCAAATCCCTATGAGATCATGAAGAGTTTGACTCGTGGACAGAAGATCACAGTGGCGAGCTTGAACAAATTTATTAATTCGCTGAAAGTATCCGATGATGTACGCCGGGAATTAGCCGAATTGCGGACCTTCACTTATACGGGAATTGCAGAGAAGATCTGTAATGAAGTGTTAAAGGATATGAAAAAAGGACTCTAAGAGCTTGAATCGTTGAAGCGTTCAATCGTTGAAGCGAAAACCCAAAGTATTTTTAAACACTTCAACATTTCAACGCTTTAACAAAAAGTATTTGAAATGAATAAGATATAAATGTTTTTCGATAAGGCAGTTTAAAATGAACATAGCAATTATTGGCAGCGGTGGCCGTGAACATGCATTGGCCTGGAAGTTACAACAGTCTGAATTGGCTGAGAAAATATTTGTGCTTCCGGGTAATGGTGGAACTAAAAATAATATTGATCTCGATGGAGCCAATATCCCTGATTTAAAAGCTTTTTGTTTTGAGGAAAATATCTCTTTGATCGTTGTCGGTCCCGAAATTCCTCTTGCGGCAGGCATTGTAGATGCCTTTGAAGATTCGGATATTCTGGTCTTCGGACCCGATAGGGAAGCGGCTCAATTGGAAGGCTCGAAAATATTCTCAAAAAATTTCATGAAAAAATATGATGTAGCAACCGCAGATTTTCAAACCTTTACAGCTATGGACGATCCTTCAGACCTAATTGAAGAGATGAAGGGTAATCTGGTGATCAAATTTGACGGATTGGCAGCCGGCAAGGGTGTATATGTCTGTGCTTCGGAAGAAGAAGCATTTTCAGCTATTGAAGATATTAAAGTAAAATATGGCGAAGATGCCGAGTATTTGATCGAAAGCAAACTTACCGGTCAAGAACTTTCTATTATTGGTGTAACCGATGGTATAAATATTAATTGTTTGTTGCCGTCACAGGACCATAAAGCTGCCTGCGATGGCGATAAAGGTCCCAATACCGGCGGTATGGGTGCATATTGTCCGGCACCCCTGGCAACTGAAGAACTTCTGAATATCATTGATGAGACAATAATTCTACCAACTTTGAATGGAATTGAAGCGGAAGGCTTTAATTATAAAGGTGTCATTTATTTTGGTATCATGCTTGATGATGACGGTCCAAAACTGCTTGAATACAATGTGCGTTTTGGTGATCCCGAAACGGAAGTTATTTTACCTGCTTTAAAAAGCGATCTGCTTGAACTGATACTGGCCTCTTTCGACGGTTCTTTAGGTGAAATGGAACTAGAGTTTTACGATGAGTATTTTGTGGATGTCGTTCTCACCTCCGGTGGCTATCCCGGTCCTTACAATAAAAGAAAAGTGATCAATGGTTTGAATGACCTGGATGATACAACTCTATGTTTCCACGCCGGGACGATGAAAGAGGATAATAAAGTACTGACCTCCGGTGGCCGTGTCTTAAATATTGTATGTAAAGATAAAGATATCAAGAAAGCGGTAGATGCTTGCTATAGCGAGATCAAGAAGATCAATTTTGATAAAATGAACTACAGAACGGATATTGCATTTAAAGCATTGAAGAAGTGACTAGTAACTGGTAACTAGTGACCGGCAAGGAATAAGAAGTAACAAGAAATATGAAGCGAAAAATCAGAAATCAGGGATTTAAAATGAGATCGATTTATCAACATATCAACTTATCGACCTCATCTTCAACGTTTCAATCGAAGATTCTCCGAAGCTTTAGCGAAGGAGAACGTTTCAACGTTTCAACATTCCACAGGTTTTTCCGTCTTGCTTTGATGTTCATTCTAATCACTTTTTTATCGTCCTGCATTGAGTACCGTGAAGAATTGTGGCTGGAAAATGATAATTCGGGAAAATTGACCTTTGAGATCGGCTTGCCCGCGCATACAAGTATTGAAGATGATGAGATATCTGAATTGAGTATTATTGCTCTTTGCGATACAGTAGAAGGATTGAATGTCACAGGACACAGTACTTACATGATCGAGGATATTACCTGGATCCATGTTGATCTTGAATTTGATGATATACTTTTATTGAATGAGATCGAGAACGAGTGGTTCGGTGAGATATACATCACAGAAGATGATGATGGGAACCGATTGCTTAAACGTTATATCACCATGAGCGATACAATAAATATAAGCAATAATAAATTCGGGAATATGTTAAAACATGCCATGTTGGGTCAATATTCCTGGATATATACGATGCATTTTCCTGATGAGCTCTATGAGACCAATGCTCCGATCGCCAGAACGGATACACTTACCAATACTGCCGTATGGGAATATAATCTTGCCTCTCTGATCAACGACCAGAAGATCATTATGGGTCGATACCGGTACAGACAAGGCTTAAAAGACTACCTGCAAAACTTATTTAAGCGATAAAATAATGAAAAAACGCATTGCAATTTTCATCTCGGGCCGCGGAAGCAATATGGATGCCATACTTCGTCAAGCGCACGAGGGGATTTTGCGTGATGTATGCGAGATCGTTCTTGTTTTTTCAAATAATCCGGATGCAAAAGGTTTGGAAACCGCAAAGAGTTACGGTATTGCGACTATCTGCATTCCATCAAAAGGTAAAAAGCGTGAAGATTTTGACAGAGCTGTGATCGATCTTCTTGCCCCTCTGCAGATAGACTATATCATTCTTGCAGGTTATATGCGCCTGATAAGTCCATTTTTTATTAAAACATATCGAGATCGTATTATCAATATACATCCGGCGGATACACGTGCTTTTCAGGGAGTGGGAGGCTACGATTGGGCATTTGAGAACAAATTAAAGAAAACCCATATCACGGTACATTATGTGGATGAAGGCATGGATACCGGTGATATTATTGAACAGCGAGAATTGGATATCAGTAAAATGACAACACTGGGTCAGATAGAAAAGGCCGGACTGGCACTTGAGCACATAATGTTCAGTGAAGTTTTAAGAAAACTATTTGAAAATGAACAATAATTTTGTACAAAAGTGAATGTAACTTGATATAAACATTTGCTGCGAACACATAAAAGGAGAGCTTATTCAATGTGTGGTATTTTAGGAATTTGCGGATTTGAAGACGTATCCAGTGAACTGGTGAACGGTCTGATCTCTATTCAACATCGTGGTCAGGATGCCGCCGGTGTATTAACTTATAGCGATGGGCGTTTTCGTATGCATAAGGGGACAGGACTTGTATCTCAGGTTTTCCGTAAAGTGGATATGTCCGTACTCGAAGGAAATATAGGACTGGGGCATGTACGTTATGCGACTATCGGTTCAACTGAAGCCATTGACGCACAACCTTTTGCAGTCAATTATCCTTATGGTATCGCCATGGTCCATAACGGTAATGTGATAAATTTTGTAAAGTTGAGAAAAGTTCTTAATGATGTATATCACCGTATGGTTGAAACATCCAATGATGTGGAATTGCTTTTATATACTTTCGCAACTTATCTCCAGGAAAAGAATTTGTCCCATATTGGAATAGAAGATCTCTATGAAACGGTTGAGTTTGTCCAACAGACGGTTAAAGGGGCATATTCCTGTATTACTTATATTAAAGGTAAGGGTTTTCTTGCTTTTACGGATCCTTACGGAATTCGTCCACTGATGATGGGAAGGAAGATCACTGATAAAGGAACAAAATATATATTTACTTCAGAAACGGCTGTGTTCGATTATCTGGGGTATGACTATGTTCGGGATCTTGAAGCCGGTGAAGCGGTATTTATTGATATGGATAATAAATTGCACTCCAGGCTCCTGAAACGTAAAAAAGAAGCTTTTTGTGTATTTGAATATATTTATTTTGCACGGGAAGATTCAGTTTTTCGTCAACGATTGGTCGCTTCAGAGCGTGTTCGCATGGGAAAAGCCCTGAAAGAGCGCGTTGAAGAAAGCGGAGTGAAACCGGATATCATTATTGATGTACCGAATTCGGCCTATTTCTTTGCATCCGGACTGGCGGAAGCAATGGATGTGCCGTATCGCAGAGGATTGGCAAAAAATCGTTTTGTAGGGCGCAGTTTTATTACTCCCAATGCCGAATTACGCAAACGGGTGGTTCGTCAAAAATTGAATCCCATTCGTGATATTATTAAAGATAAAAAAATAGCTGTTGTCGATGATTCGATCGTTCGGGGAACGACATCAAGACATATCGTCCATATGTTAAAAGAATATGGCGCTAAAGAAGTTTATTTTACCTCCGCATCGCCACCTGTTAAATATCCGTGTATCTATGGTATTGATATGTCGGTAAAAAAAGAATTGATCGCTGCGAATTGCACGATTGATGAGATAGCGGAAAGTCTGGGATGCGAGAAAGTTATTTACCAGACTTTAGAAGGCTTACGTGAGTTATACAAAGATCTTCCTATTTGTGATGCATGTTTCTCCGGTGAATATCCAACGGGCATTACTAAAGAGATCTTGGCTGAAATTGAATCAGAAAAATTAAAATCCGACCGGGTTTAACCCAAGAGTATCCAAAAGGAGCATTGATCATGAAGAGTGAGAAAATTATGATGAAAGCATTGACATTTGATGATGTTCTCATCGTTCCGGCAGCAAGTAAAGTTTTACCCAGTGAAGTATCAACCGAGACCTACATTACAAAAGATATTAAACTGAATATTCCTTTTGTTTCAGCCGCTATGGACACCGTTACGGAAGCGCAATTGGCTATTGCCATTGCCCAGGAAGGCGGTTTAGGATTTATACATAAAAATATGAGTATTGAACGCCAGGCAGCTGAAGTAGATAAGGTCAAACGCTCCGAAAGCGGCATGATCATCAATCCCATCACCATTGATCCGGATAAACCTATTGCCGAAGCGCTTGGCTTGATGGCTCGTTTTCACATTTCCGGAGTTCCGGTTGTGCAAAAAGGGAAATTGGTCGGAATTATTACGAACAGAGACCTGAGATTTATTACACCCGATCATTATAGTGCAAAAGTTTCTGAATACATGACATCTGAGAATTTGATCACAACGCCAATGGGAACAACACTTGAAGAAGCGATCAAACCCTTACAGAAACATCGGATCGAAAAGCTTCCTGTCGTAGATAAAGAAGGCAATTTGGTTGGCTTGATCACTATAAAAGATATTCGCAAGAAAATGAGATATCCCAAAGCCGTAAAGGACGAAGTCGGTCGTTTACGCGTAGGAGCCGCCGTGGGTGTTTCGGGTGATTACATGGAACGTGTAGCGGCACTTGTGAAAGCAAATGTTGATGTTATTACCGTTGATACCGCTCATGGACATTCTGAAAAAGTATTAAAAGCAGTTGAAAGCATAAAGAAAGCTTTTCCCGGTTTGCCATTGGTTGCCGGCAATGTCGCAACTTATGAAGCTACGCTTGATTTGGCAAAAGCAGGCGCTGATTGTGTGAAAGTGGGTATCGGGCCCGGTTCTATCTGTACCACGCGTGTGGTCGCCGGTGTAGGTGTACCGCAATTGACTGCAATTATCGAATGTGCCCGTGCAGCAAAAGAAGCCGGTATCCCAATTATTGCCGATGGTGGTATCAAATACTCCGGTGATGCGGTCAAAGCTTTGGCAGCCGGTGCATCTGTGGTCATGATCGGTTCCCTTTTTGGCGGTACAAAAGAATCTCCGGGAGAAGTGGAACTGTATCAGGGACGCCGTTATAAGGTTTACCGTGGAATGGGTTCGCTTGCAGCCATGAGAGAAGGATCATCCGATCGGTATTTTCAGGATGAAAAAACCGGAGGCGGAAAATTCGTCCCCGAAGGTGTCGAAGGTCGGGTTCACTACAAAGGTGAATTATCGGATGTAGTCTTCCAATTGGTTGGCGGTTTACAAAGCGGTATGGGTTATGCCGGTGCTCCATCGATCAAGGAATTGGGTGAAAAAGCACAATTTGTCCAGATCACCAATGCCGGTCTGCGCGAAAGTCATGTGCATGATGTGCTGATCACGAAGGAAGCCCCGAATTACTGGGTGGAAGAAAAGTAGCGTCGGAGAAATTGAATAACGAACAATAGAGCATTCGAACATTCGAACACTCGAATGAAACTTCGAATGAAGAATAGCGAAGTGTTGATATTGATCGCTTTTTCAACACTTCAACATTTCAACGTTTCAACACTTCAACCAATTGCTGATTATGAAATGAACATGAAAATAAGACTGACTTTGGAGTCAATGAAATGAAACGAAGGATACTATTACATACCTGCTGCGCCGTTTGCGCCTCCGCCTGCGTTGAAAGATTACGCTCGGAAGAGATCGAGCCGGTGCTTTTTTTCTCCAATCATAATATCGCTCCTAAAGAAGAGTATGATAAGCGCCTGGAAGCGGCACGAAAATTGGCGAAAAGCCGGGATGTGGAATTGATCGAAGATACTTACGATCATCACAGCTGGCTGAAAACGATCGAAGGATTCGAAGACGAGCCGGAGCGAGGCAAACGCTGCGAACGATGCTTTGCTTACAGCCTCGCAAGAACAGCTCAATAAGCCCAATCGAACGGATTTGAAGCGTTTACAACAACATTAACGGTTTCACCGCATAAGGTCAGCAAAACGATCTTTGAGATCGGCAAGCAATACCCCGGCTATGAACCCTGGGATTTCAAGAAAAAAGACGGTTTCAAACGAAGCAATGAACTAAGTCACGAACTGGATCTCTACCGTCAGAGTTATTGCGGCTGTGAGTTTTCGTTGCGTGACATGAGACCGGAATAAATTTTGACATGATAACGGGATTTACAAGATTGCTAATATTTTGACATGATAACAGGATGAAAACAATAGAATAATATATATAAGTTTGTCCGGGCGACTGGCCTGTCCTAGGAAGCTTTAGCGTAGGAGGAAGTCGCCCCAAGTGATATTTAAAAATGCATGAAATAATAAAATTTTTAGGAATTAT
>JAIPIT010000026.1 GCA_021734505.1 Fidelibacterota bacterium
GCTTGAAATTCAGTTCCGAGAGCGAATACAAAAGCTAAGACCAAAATAACACAAACGGCTTTCTTTAACATATTAAATTTCTCCTTATTATTATTATTTTTCGTTACTTTTAAAAGTTATTGGTATAATGATTAAATTGCAAAATATTTTTATGAGTTCTTTAAGAAATTTCAACAAATATCAAACTGATATTTTTATGGAATTTAGGTCTTGATTATGTTATAATTAAAGCTGAATTATAACAGAGGAAATACATGAATATTACGGTCTGTATCAAACAAGTGCCGGGCACATCGGAAGTTGAAATCGACGAGAAGACAGGTGTAATGAAACGTGATGGTATCGATTCTAAAATGAATCCCTACGATCTTTATGCTATCGAAACGGCTGTTCGACTCAAAGAAGATAAAAATGCCAAAGTTTCTGTGATAACGATGGGGCCGCCCCAAGCGGAAGCTGTGATCAAAGAAGCCTATATGATGGGTGCTGATCATGGTTGTTTATTGACTGATCGTAAATTTGCCGGTGCCGATGTTTTGGCAACTGCTTATTCTTTATCTCAGGGTATCACACAAATGGGTGAATATGATCTGATCATCTGCGGTAAAATGACCACAGACGGCGATACGGCTCAGGTTGGTCCTGAAATTGCCGAATATCTCAATATTCCGCATGTTTCCAATGTACGTAAAATTCATGAGATCAATGAAAGATCCATCGTTGTTGAGATGAATATGGCTGAATCGGTCGAAATTCAGGAGGTTCTCCTCCCCTGTCTCATTACTGTAGAAAAAGATATTTGTCAACCGAGACTACCTTCTTTTAAATTAAAAATGAAAACATCAGATAGAGCTATTCCCCGCATTACTTTCAACGATCTGGCGGACAAGAACGTTATGCATTATGGTCTGAATGGCTCACCAACTCAGGTGTTAAAGATTTTCCCTCCTCCTGCCAATACTACAAATGAGAAATGGGAAGGCGATTCAGATAAATTAAGCAAAAAATTAGCCGACAAATTACACGAACTTAAATACGTATAGGAACGGATCAAATGGCAAAAATCGTTGTACATCAAAACAAGATCGAAGATCGTGAAGCTGTTATTAAGGTCTGTCCCTTTAATGCACTTGAATTTGAAGAAAATGATGAACTGATCCTGAATGCCGCTTGTAAAATGTGCAAGATCTGCATTCGTCGTTTTCCTGAGATCTTTGAATGGGTTGAAGATGTTGCACCCACCGTCAATAAAGACGAATGGCGCGGTGTAACTGTTTATATAGATCATATTGAGGGTGATATTCATCCGGTCAGTTTTGAATTGATCGGCAAGGCACGAAAAATGGCCAATAAGATCGATCATCCTGTCCAGTGTTTGATCATGGGAAACAATATCACGAAAATTGCCGAACAAGTCCTTCATTACGGTGCGGACGAAGTATTCGTTTACGATAAACCCCAATTGCATGATTTCCGTATTGAACCCTATGCGGCTGTTTTTGAAGATTATATCAATAAAAATAAACCCAGCATTGTTCTGGTTGGAGGCACTACGGTCGGACGCTCATTGGCTCCCCGTGTCGCTGCCCGCTTTCGTACCGGTTTAACAGCCGATTGTACGATACTGGATATTCAGGATAATACCGATCTTGATCAGATCCGTCCGGCATACGGTGGTAATATCATGGCTCATATTCATACGCCAAACCACCGCCCGCAATTTGCAACGGTCCGTTATAAAATATTCGATGCACCTATGCGAACAGAAGAAAAAAGCGGAAAATTGACATTCTGCGATATTGCCGACGAAAAACTCAAGTCTAAGATCACTGTGATCGAGATCAAGAAAAAAGAAAAGGTCAAAAGCATTGAAGATGCTGATGTGATCGTTGTTGCAGGCCGTGCTTTCAAAAAAGAAGAAGATCTTTCCATGATCTATGAACTGGCTGATGAGTTGGGTGCCATGGTTGCAACCACCCGTCCCCTGATAGAAGCCGGATGGATGGATGCCCGTTTGCAGATCGGCCTCAGCGGTCGAACGGTAAAACCCAAATTGATCATCGCATGCGGTGTTTCCGGCGCAATACAATTTGTTGCCGGCATGAATAACTCAGACATGATCATCGCGATCAATGAAGATCCTAAAGCTCAGATATTCAATGTGGCGCATTATGCCATCGTTGGAGATATTTATGAGATCTTACCCGCATTGACAACACAAATTAAAGAAATGAAGAAAGTTAAATAGGTATACTATGGAATATACACCCGTTAATCAGCAAGATATAGATCGCTTGATCGAAATATGTGGAGTAGATAATGTTCTGACCGCTGGGGCCATTCACGAGGACTACAGCCGCGACGAATTGGCGGGTATCCGCCAATACCCCGAGGTGGTCGTTTTGCCCTTGAATACTCAGCAAGTTTCCGACGTTATGAAATATGCCAATGAACGACATATTGCCGTTACCCCTCGGGGACAAGGCACCGGCCTTGTCGGCGCGGCGGTAGCGATACATAAAGGGATCATGCTCTCGACCGAGAAATTGAATAAAATTCTTGAACTTGATGAAGCAAATCTTACGCTCACCGTTGAACCGGGCGTGCTTTTAATGGAAATATCCAAATATGTTGAAGAAAATGATCTTTTTTATCCTCCTGATCCCGGTGAAAAATCTGCGTCTATCGGTGGAAATATATCAACCAATGCCGGCGGTATGCGGGCTGTAAAATATGGTGTGACCCGTGACTATGTTCGTGAGTTGGAAGTTGTCCTGGCAAATGGCGAGATCATCACTGTTGGTGGGAAGATCGTCAAGGATAGCTCGGGCTACAGTCTGAAAGATCTTATTATCGGTTCCGAAGGAACACTTGGAATAATAACCAGAGCTGTTATGAAGCTACTGCCTTTGCCTAAAGTTGCCATTTCCCTGCTTGTTCCCTTCCCCGATATTGAAACAGCGATCACGGCTGTTCCGATCATTATAAAATCCAAAGCCATCCCGACGGCCATCGAATACATGGAACGTAATGTTATTCTTTCTGCAGAAAATTACCTGGGCAAGAAATTCCCGGATAACTCTGCTGATGCTTATTTGCTTTTAACTTTTGACGGCAATTCAAAACCCGAAGTTGAAAAGGTCTATGAACAGGTTGCGCATGTCTGCCTTGATGCGGGTGCGATGGATGTTTTTATTTCCGATACGGATGAACGAAATGAATCGATCTGGTCCGCTCGAGGAGCCTTCCTGGAAGCGATCAAAGCATCTACCACTGAAATGGATGAATGTGATGTTGTTGTGCCCAGAAACTTTGTCGCCGACTTTATTAACTTCACCAAAGTCGTTGAAAAACAATTGGATGTACGAATCGCTTCATTCGGTCACGCCGGTGATGGCAACCTTCATGTCTATGTCCTTAGAGACGACATGTCTGAAGAAGCATACGCTAAAAAGCTCAGTGATGCCTTTGATCTTCTTTATGCTAAGGGTGCCGAACTTGGCGGACACGTCTCCGGCGAACATGGTATCGGTTTTGCAAAGAAACCCTATCTTGAAAAGATGGCAGGTCCGGTATATATGAGTCTCTTGAGAGGCATCAAAAAAACCTTTGATCCGAATTTGATCTTGAATCCCGGGAAGGTTTGCTAAAACCAAATAACTAAAAATATTCCAATTCAAAATAATCTTATGAATATGTAAAGACGCAAAATCTTGCGTCTCTACATAAACAAAATATTTTTTAACTTTTTAATTGTTTTATTTCATTTTATGTAATTCAGTATTAAGCGTAAGTCTCACTTCCCTGCCCGGTAAAGGCAAATCTTTAAGGATACTGTAGCGTGTGTTGAACAGATTTTTTATTTCAAATATACCCTGGACTTTAAATATATCGCTTTTCAAAGTATAGGCTAAGGAAATATTGTTCACAAGGTATGATGCCAGGGCAAGATCTTCAGTATTTGACGAATCCGAATAACGTTTACCAACATATTGCAACGAGTACTTTAGATCAAAATTCTTTTGGGAAATCAATAATCCCAGGTTAGCGTTATGTTTTGCTCTATTGGGCAAGATCGTTGCATTTTCGATACCATCTGTCAGGTCCAGAGCATTCATATAGCTGTAATTTGCCGTTAATTGAATAGCTTGATTCAAAACAATGATCTTTATATTGTTTTCGAGACCATTAATGCGTGATTCGGCTACGTTTTGTGGAGTCCACACCCAGTCTTCGGCTTGCCAGATGATCAAATTGCTCAGGTTTTCGTTAAAATAGGTGACTTCCATATCAATAAATTCATTGTGAAATCTTAATCCAAGATCCCAATCCTTGCCGTATTCCGGTAAAAGATCCGGATTTCCGCTGGTATATGCATCCGCAGGCCAATAAAGATCGTTAAAAGTAGGGACACGATAGTTATATGCATAATTGCTTTTAAGTGCGAATTTATTTGAAGGGCCAAGATTGACAAGAAAACCGATCTTGGGTGTCCAGGTATCTTTGAATTCATTGTTGCCATTGTATCTTAGTGAAGGTGTGATCCTGATCTTGGGAATAATGGTTGATGGAAATGTGAACATGCTTTCTTCCACAAGATAAGCGGCATAACTTAAACGCTCATGTCTTTCTTCAATCCCGAGATTTTCGAACATGTCATTCCTGATACTGACACCGTAATTTAACACAAATTGCGGTATAAATATCGAAGTAATCTGCATCTCCGTGCCGACCGCTTCGGTCAGATAGTTATCATCCGAAGGAAAAAAGACCTCGCTTGGATGCTGATTTAAATACCTGTTAAAATCATTGGAATAGTAAGTTCTTACCTCAAATTGATGCTTCAGGTTCTTTGATTTTTTCGATAGAACAAGTCCGAGATCATGTTGTTCATCAAACATTCTGGCATGCGGATAGGGGAAAGATATGGTCCCCGGTGCGCCTCTTTCACTTGTGAGATAATAATAATTCATTTTAAGTTTGAATGCATTGGCTTCATCAGAAGTCCGGTAATTGATCCCTGTAAAAAACGCATGCCTTTTAATATCATTATTTACTCTTATTTGTTCTTCCCCAAATGTGTCTTCGTAAGAAAAATTACTTTCGGAACTGAGATAATGATAAGCGGCAATAAGTCCTGTTCGCTTAAACGATGTGGTGATATTGCTCTCTAAAGAATAAGTCCCAAATGAGGCAAAACCCTGTTTTACGCCTAATCCGAATTTCTTATTTTTATCATTTTCTTTAGTTATGATGTGGATCACACCGCCAATTGCATCTGATCCGTATAATGCTGACGAACCTCCTCTGATCACTTCGATCTTTTCAACATGATCAATTGGGATCAAGGCAAAATCGACTTCCCCATTTTGAGGGTTATTGATCCGTTGCCCATCAACCATAATTAAGACATGACCGGCTGAAGTACCTCTTAATGATACCGTTTTCATATTGCCGGCTCCACCATAGTCGCGAACCTGTAATGATGGTGTATTTTCCAGAATTTCCGCAATATTCTGCGCGCTTGATCCTTCGATCTCTTCCCTGTCGATAACACTTAACGATACAGTCGTATTATTGACAGATACCAACCTGCGGGTTGCAGTTACCGTTACTTTACCTTTAATTGGAATTACATGAGTTTCAAGTTGTAAGGATATCATTTCCTTTACCGGAAATATTAATTCTACTTTTTTTGTTTTGTACCCAATTATCTTCACTACTAATGTGTCAGACCCTTTATCAGGTGTGGATAACAAATAAAAACCATCCTGGTCTGTTACGGTCCCATTCCCTGCATTCGACAAATATACACTGCATGACCTGATTCCTTTTCCACTCTTTTCCTGAGTAATAAAACCACTTATCGTTCCCGCAGACAATGAAGCAAATAAAAATAATACACAACAAATTAATAAGCCCTTCGATGCTCTCAAAACCATCTCCTTTACATTGGTTCGCAAATTAAACTATGATTATTTTTATTTTATTGGATAAAATATTCATGTTCAGCCTTTTCGCGAAGCTTGTTCAAACATTTGGATATTCCGGCTTAGGGTCATTCTCGCTCAACACCTTCCCATCGGTCAATAGACTAACAGTGGTCTTTGTTGAGTTCGTCACCATTCACGGCAGCGCGACTGCGCCTGATTTTCACAGGTCTTCCCCAATTTCAATGGACGAGTAATTATAAGATATTATTTAAAATCATCAAAATGATTTGTATAAAAAATAAATGTAAAGACGCGATTAATCGCGTCTCTACATTATATTTTTAATCTTCTACTTTATATTCTTCACGTATATCCTGATACTTTATTTCCAAATCATAACGTATTCTAGCATATTCCCCATCTTCATAAACATTTTTCAGTTCATTAGGATCATTCTCAAGATCAAACAATTCCCAAACACCGATCTCGTAGTAATGGATCAATTTAAACTGTTTATTCCTTATACCATCTTGCTTGGGAACATCATGCCATGCCGGAAATGCATAATAATGATAATACATGGACTGACGCCAGGGCTCGTCTTTTTCTTCAAAAATGCTTTTCATGGTTTTTCCCTGCACGTCTTCAGGGATATCAACGCCGGCATAATCCAGGAATGTGGGCGCAAAATCAAGGTTCATAACGAATTTATCATTGACTCTTCCGGGATGCTTGATCTTTTTCGGATAGCGGATCAAGAGAGGGCTTTTAAACGATTCTTCATACATCCAGCGTTTATCGAACCAGCCGTGTTCGCCAAGATAAAATCCCTGATCTGATGTATAAACAACGATCGTATTCTTTGCTAATTTGTTGGCATCCAGGTAATCCAAAACTCGGCCAACATTTTCATCTACCGCTACAATGCATGCAAGATAATCTTCCATATACCGTTGGTATTTCCATTCTTCAAGCGCTTTTCCGCTCAAATTGGCATTGCGATATTCTTCATTGACCTGTTTATAATAGGAATCAAAATTTTCTCTTTGCTCAGGAGTCAACGCTGAATAAACATTTTTCCAGCTATCCGTGCCATCCCAACCTAGACTTCTTCCACCCCCGCTAAAAGGTTCTCTTTCACCTTCAAGAAATTGGATCTTCATATCATATCCAAGATACATGTTCTTGACTTCCATATCCTGAGTAGCCGCTGTTTTTTCACGAGTTTCATAGTCATCGTAAAAGGTTTCAGGTAAGGGGAATTTTGTGTCTTTGAACATACCGATATGACGTGGTGCCGGCATCCAATTGCGATGCGGTGCCTTATGATGGAACAACAAGCAGAAAGGTTTGTCTTTATCACGATTATCCAGGAAATCCAATGCGAAATCGGTGATCAGATCGGTCGTATATCCTTCATATTTGTTCGTATCGCCATTTTCAAAGAATGTAGGATTATAATATCGGCCCTGACCCTGCAGAACTCGCCAGTTGTCAAATCCAACAGGCTGAGATTTTAAATGCCACTTGCCTATGACGGCCGTTTGATAGCCTGCTTCTTGAAGAAGCTTGGGAAACGTCATTTGATCGGGATTGAAAGTATCCCTGTTATCACGCTTTCCGTTTATATGACTATATTTACCGGTCAGAAGAACCGCACGACTGGGTGCACATATGGAATTGGTGACATAAGAGTTTTCAAAACGAATTCCCTCGTTTGCCAAGCGGTCAATATTGGGTGTCCTGATCAATGTACTGTCATAAGCACTGATCGCTTTTTCCGCATGATCATCGGACATAATAAAAATAATATTGGGACGGGTTTCTTTTTGGCAGGACAATAGCATGAATATAGCTGCTGTAAATACAAAAAACCTCTTCATCTTATACCTCGAATGTTTAATTTTTTTTGCGATGTAATGTAGGGAATTAACAGAATTGAAACAAGAGAAATGAAAAGACGGAGCATTGCTCCGTCTCTTCTTTCACTTTATTCTTGGTTGATCACATGGATCCGACTTTAATTTTCCCCTAGTGCTTACTGAATTTTCTTCTCTGGAACCACTCTACCAGCCTTACCGGCAATATCCTGCTAAGGAACGCATTACTAGGCGCATCGCCGCCGACAGGATATCCAGGTTTGGGGTCTTTTTGACCTATGACATATAAAACTTTTTTTGCAATTTCATCAGGGTTGACGCCGGTTTCAATATTATGATCTCTAATTACCTTGAATTTTTTTGCGTTTTCGTAATAATCTGAAGATTCTTCCATGAACGGTTCCTGCTTGAAACCTGTCGCTACATAACCCGGTTCGATCATAACAACTTTTATACCAAATGGTCTGACTTCTTGTCTTAAAGAACGAAACATCCCTTCTACAGCAAATTTTGTACCGCAGTATACCGATGTAAAACCTACGCCAAAAATTCCGGACATTGAAGAAAGGTTAATGATCAAGCCCCTGCCTCTTTTTCTCATTGAGGGTAATATAGCCTGGGTCAGTTGTACTATCCCAAAGAGATTTACTTCAAACAATGATCGTATTTTTTCAATTGGAACTTCTTCAAAAGGTCCTACTTGCCCTTGTCCTGCATTATTTATCAGGATATCAAAATATCCAACTTGAGATGCCAGGGCATTAATACTTACACTTGAAGTCTGATCAAGCGAATAATAATTAACACCCGGTATTTTATCTTTGATCGTTTCGGGATCGCGAGAAGTACCAAGTACTTCAAAGTCATGCTTAATTAGCAATTCGGCAATAGATCTACCTATGCCCGAGGATGCACCGGTTACCAGTACGCGCTGTTTAGACATGATTTTCAGTCCTGTGTTATTTTACTTCTTTGTAATCGGCATCTTCAACATCCGACATATCAATTTTTTTTTGAAGAGAAGTATCTTTTTTAATATTGGGAGGGCTTTGTTTTTCTTCCGGATTAGAATAAGGATCGTTATTTGTTTTTCGTCTGAGAAATATCGTATAGATCAAGTAAATAAAGATCACAACGAGTATTAATTTGAATAAAAAGCTCATTACGGGGTTCCTGCTTTATAATATTTTGTTCCCAACGGGGGTTGTTGGATATATTTCATGACCTCATCAAGGTCCTCTTTTTTATTGACAAAGTCGATCTCGGTCGTATTAATGATAAGCAATGGCGTATCATTATAATGGAAAAAGTATTGATTGTAGAATTGATTGAGTGAATCAATATAATTTCTGTCCATATCCCGTTCATAATCACGATCGCGCAGATCAATATTTCTCATTAATCGATCGGTATCTGCCTGTAAATAGATGACCAGATCAGGCTTAGTGATCTCTTTTGACAAGATGGTATAAAGTTGATCGTAAAGATGAAGTTCTTTTTCATCTAAATTGATGTAAGCAAATAGACGGTCTTTTGCAAAAATATAGTCCGTCACGATACTGCGATGAAATACATCGGTCTGAGAGACTTCCAGTTGTTGACGATAACGGCTGAGAAGGAAAAAGAGCTGTGTTTGAAATGCATACCGTTGTCTGTCCCCATAGAAATCAGCCAGAAAAGGATTCTCTTCGAATTTTTCAAGTATCAGGCGACTATTCAAGCGTTGCGAAAGAATTTTTGCCAAGCTTGTCTTGCCAACGCCGATAACTCCTTCGATCGCGATGTAATAAGCGGGACCCGTCATATCTTCTCCACTTTTGATTTATCCGGACATCGTAGGATATAGTCTGCAATGTTCAATGATGTTCCGGGAACTTGGTAATTTACATCAATTTCACTCATGGGAAAAAGAATAAATTTTCTTTCCTTAAATTTAGCATGTGGAATTGTCAGTTTATCCGTTTCAAGAATGATATCTCCATAAAAAATAATATCTATATCAAGCGTCCGTGGTCCCTTTGGCCTTGAGGGATCTCGTTGTCTGAAAAATCGTATTTCGATCTCTGATGTGTACTTAAGAATTTCAAATGGATCCAGATCACTGTGAAATTTGGCAACGGCATTCACAAAAACAGGTTGAGCCGTATCATAAAGCGGAGCTGTTCGCCATAATGCGCTTTGTTTTACGAACTCTATATGCGGATTACTTGCCACTTCTTTGATAGCGCGGGTTATTAGATGACCGGAGTCACCCAAATTGGAGCCGAAACCAAGATATAGTGGTTTGTAATTTGTTTTAATCATAATTTTTTATTTATTGTGCGGAACAGGCTTGCCTGTTCCCTACACCTTTCTCTAATTATTCACAATTTCAAGCTTTAAACTTTCCGCATTAAGCAGTAATTCAGCTTTCACTTTGATACTCTCCATTTCACCGGGAGCGAGATGACGTTTTTTGATCTCTTTAATAATTCTATCATCTATTCGGAGAACAATTTTTACATTATCGAAAACGCGATTGACACGAAAGTATAATTCAAGGTCTTTTTTACAATTATTCGCTCTGATCTCTTGCGGCACAATGTAGGAAATTCCTTCACCCGCCAATGAACATATGCCATTTCCAGCTTGCAGATTTCCTTTTGCGAATTCAGCTGCAAAGTTACCGGCCTTTTGGCTCTCGATCGTCACAAAATCAACTAGATCATGTACATGGGCTATATTTCCACAGGCAAATATGCCCGGGATGGACGTTTCCATGGATTCGTTGACCCTTGGTCCGCGTGTACGTTTGTCCATGACAATATCTGCAGCAAAGGGTAATTCGATCTCGGGGAGAAGTCCTACGGATAAAAGCAAGGTATCACATTCAAAATTTTTCTCTGTACCCGGTATGGATTCAAATTTATCATTCACTTCAGAAATATCTACAGATTCAACTCTGTTCTTTCCATAAATATTGGTAACGGTATGCTGCAATAGCAGTGGAATTTGATAATCATCAAGGCATTGAACGATATTTCTGGTCAAACCGCTTGAATACGGCATCAATTCGGCGACTGCGAGCACCTTAGCGCCCTCAAGTGTCATACGACGGGCCATGATAAGTCCGATATCACCTGAGCCCAGGATCACGACTTTTTTACCTACCATATATCCTTCAATATTCACCAGTCGTTGAGCGGTTCCGGCGGTCATGACCCCTGCAGGTCTTGTACCCGGGATAGCCAAAGCTCCTCGCGTGCGTTCACGGCATCCCATGGTAAGAACTATAGCGTTAGCGGATAATTTCTGATACCCTTCATTGGGATTCAGAATATAAACACTCCTGTCTTTCCCAATTTCCAATACCATTGTATCGGTTTTGATCTCAATATCGGTTTCTTTGACCTTTTCAATGAAGCGTTGCGCATATTCGGGACCGGTCAGATCTTCTTTAAAAGTATGCAATCCAAAACCGTTATGGATACATTGTTGTAAAATTCCACCCAATTCCAGATCGCGTTCAATGATACAGACCTTTTCAGCACCATTTTCCTTGGCGGAAAGCGCGGCTGCAAGACCGGCAGGACCGCCGCCGATACAAATAACATCATAATGCATCATTGCTTGCCCTCCCCTTTTGTCTCACCGAGAATAATTCGGGAAGCGGATGAATCTTTACAGATCGTTTCTTTTGCTATATTTAATTCTCTGGAAAGGATATCAATGATACGAGGACCGCAAAAACCACCCTGACAACGACCGCCGCCGCTTCGGGTCCGCCTTTTAACCGCATCAAGTGTATGAGCACCTGCATTACGATGTATACAATCGACGATCTCAGCTTCAGTCACCCCTTCACAACGGCAAATAATTCTGCCATATAGAGGGTCATTTTTGACCAATTTTGCTTTGTCTTCATGAGTGAGCGTATGAAAACGAATAATTTTTCTGCGTTCCGGTTTGTAATTGTCTTTTTCAACTAAATGAATATGTTTTTTGACCAAGTCGCTTACATATTCCGCTATGGCCGGTGCGGCACTCAGTCCGGGAGATTTAATTCCTGCTACATCAATAAAACCCGGAGCTTCATCGTAATCCCGAATAATAAAATCTCCGGTGGATGGTTCGGCACGCATACCTGAAAATGTTGTAATAACCTGTTCTTTAGGTAAATTCGGTAAAGTTCTTAAGGCTGATCCCCAAACTTCATTTAATCCATTTTGCGTTGTTTCAACCGCTTCGGGATCGTCTACATCTTCTGCATTGGGACCGACAATAATATTTTCATGAGCAGTCGGTGCAATCAACACGCCTTTACCTAATTCAGAAGGACATTGAAAGATCACGTGATCGACGCTATGCCCTGCATATTTATCCAATAAAAAATATTCACCGCGTCGGGCAAAAAGAGTAAAGGAAGGTTCCATGACCATATTATGTATTTTATCGGCATAAGCTCCGGCTGCATTAATGAGGATCTTTGCTTCAAATGTATCATTTTTGGTTTTAACAATAAATCCATTATCAGATCTGTTAATGTCAGTAACGGGATTTTCCAGAGATAGCTCTGCGCCATTATCCATGGCATGTTCCATAAAAGCTATGCTTAATTCATAAGGACTTACAACTCCGGCCGTAGGAGCATACAGGGCTCCAATAATTTCGGGATTGAGTTTGGGTTCGTTTGAATGAACCTCGTCGGCATTTAAAATTTTAAGATCAGGGACTCCATTTTTTTCACCACGTTCTTTCAATTCCTGAAGTATTTTCAGTTCTTTTGAATTAAAAGCGACAACATAGGAGCCTATAAGTTTAAAGGGTACATCTAAGCGTTCGCAAAGCCCGGGATACATCGCATTGCCACGCACATTGAAACGAGACATCAGAGTATCTGGTTTTGCATCATAACCTGCATGGACGATCCCGCTATTGGCCTTTGAAGCGCCATTGGAAATATCATTTGTCTTTTCAATAACACAAAGAGAAAGATTATAAGGCGCCATAGCGCTGGCAATTGCCGTACCGCTAACACCTGCACCCACAATGATCACATCATATTTTTTACATTTGTTCAATTAAAGGACCTTTTTCAGGTATTTTCCCGTATAAGATCTGCTGTTTTGAGCAACAATTTCGGGTGTTCCGGCTACCATGATCTCACCTCCCAGGTCACCTCCCTCGGGTCCAAGATCAATAACCCAATCGGAATTCTTGATCACATCCATATTGTGTTCTATGATCAAGACGGTATTGCCTTTATCAACCAGTTTATTCAGTACTTCCAATAGCATATGCACATCTGCAAAATGCAAACCTGTAGTGGGTTCGTCAAGGACATATAAGGTTTGTCCTGTCCCCATCCTACTTAACTCAGTAGCCAGTTTAACGCGCTGAGCTTCACCGCCGGATAAGGTTGTAGCCTGTTGTCCAAGGTGAATATAACCTAACCCGACATCATACAAAGTTTTTAATTTTTTCTTGATCTTAGGATGATTTTTAAAGAATTCAAGTGCCTCTTCAACTGTCAGATCCAGCACTTCGGCAATATTCTTTCCCCGATATTTTATATCAAGTGTTTCGCGATTGTATCGTAGTCCTTTACAGACTTCACACCTCACATAAACATCCGATAAAAAGTGCATTTCGATCTTTTTAACACCATCACCACTGCACGATTCGCATCGGCCGCCTTTAACGTTAAAACTGAAACGACCCGGTTGATAGCCACGCAATTTGGATTCTTGTAATGAAGAGAATAATTCGCGAATATAGGTGAAAACACCTGTGTATGTCGCAGGATTGGAACGAGGAGTTCTTCCGATCGCTGATTGAGTAATATTAATGATCTTATCTAAATGATTTTTTCCTTCGACATGTTCATATTTTAATGGTGTCCCTTTTGCATGCATCAGGTCACGATGAAGTATTTGAACGAGAGTTTCATTGATCAAACTGCTTTTACCCGAACCGCTGACCCCGCTTACACAGGTCATGGTTCCCAGCGGGATCTCAACATTTACTCTCTTTAGATTGTTACCTTCAGCGCCAAACAGCTTTAAAATTTTTCCATTCCCTTTTCGGCGTTTTTCGGGAATGGGTATACTCATTTTTCCCGATAAATATTGACCGGTCAGTGACTTTTCGCAAGCCATGACTTCCTTAGGTGTTCCCTCACAGACGATCTCACCACCATGGATACCTGCGCCGGGACCAATATCAATGATCCAGTCAGCTTCTTCCATGGTTTCCTGATCATGCTCAATAACAATAATGCTATTCCCAAGATCGCGTAATCCTTTAAGAGTCTCAAGTAACTTTACATTGTCCCGTTGATGCAAGCCGATGCTCGGTTCATCCAAAATATACATCACCCCCATCAGTTGTGAACCTATCTGGGTTGCCAAACGAATACGCTGTGCTTCGCCACCGGAAAGTGTACCGGCACTACGGTTCAAGGTCAGATAATCCAATCCAATATTCTCAAGAAAACCCAATCGTTGATTCATTTCTTTAAGGATCTGCTCGGCAATGATCTTTTCGGTCTCTGTTAGTTTTAGACCCCGGATAAAGTACAGGGCCTGCTTAATGGACATCCGTTCCAGATCATCAATGCTCTTTCCACCTATAAATACAGATGTGGATATGCGTTTTAATCGGGAGCCGCTGCAAACACGGCAGGTTTGCTGAGAAATATACTTTTCAATCGTTTCACGCATCATGGCAGATGTCGTTTGATGATATCGACGCTTTAGATTGGGGATCACCCCTTCCCAACCGCCGGTATACTGGCCGCTCCAGTTCTTGCCCTGATAATCGATCACCAGTTTATTATGACCGGTGCCGTATAATAAGACCTGCTGAACTTCTTTGCTCAACTGATACCAGGGTGTAGAAAATTTAAAATTATATTTTTGTGCCATGCCTTTAAGAATATTTCCGTAATAAGTCCCTTTGGGTTGCTCACCAATGGGTGCAAGCGCACCTTGCAAGAGACTTTTCGACTTATCGGGAACGACCAGGTCCGGACTGAATTCCATTTGATAACCCAAACCGTTACATGCGGGACAAGCGCCGATCGGGCTATTAAAAGAGAACATTCTGGGTGTTAATTCTTCAAGATTGACCTCTGGATGGTCGGTACAGATAAAATTTTCACTGAAACGGTGTTCTTGTGTTGCCGATTCATAAATGATCACATTACCATTACCATGTTTAAGTGCCAATTCAACACTCTCCGTCAATCGCTGTTGAATATCATCGCTTATGACCAGCCGATCAATAACCACATCAATATCATGCTTATTATTTCGTTCCGGGATCTTTATATCAGCCAGTTGCTGTATTTTTCCATCGACCCTTACTCTTAGGAATCCTTCTTTTTTTAATTGATTAAAGAATTCACGAAATTCACCTTTACGCTGGCTATATGCCGGCGCCAAGACTTGGACCTTAGACCCTGCCGGCATGCTCATGACCCTATCCACGATCTCTTGAACGGTCATTTTTGATATGGGTTTCCCACAAATAAAACAATGAGGTTTTCCAATTCGTGCAAAAAGCAAGCGCATGTAATCATGGATCTCAGTGATCGTTGCAACCGTTGAACGAGGATTGCGATGAGTTGTCTTTTGTTCTATTGAAATTGCCGGAGACAAACCTTCGATCTTATCGATATCCGGTTTTTCCATGATACCCAGGAATTGCCGGGCATAGGATGAAAGAGATTCAACATAGCGCCGCTGACCTTCAGCATAGAGTGTATCAAAGGCAAGAGAAGATTTACCGCTACCACTTAATCCGGTGATAATCACCAACTTATCTCTTGGTATCTCAACATTTATATCTTTAAGATTGTGCTCTCTTGCACCAGTGATAATGATCTTATTTTGTGACATTATTTTCCTGTAAATTATCTAATAAAGATACGGTTTTTCAGTAATAATCGGAAGAGTTATTTAGAGAATAAGTGAGTAAAAGATTAAAGAATGAAGTATAAAGATAAAAATAAAGAGGAGAAGAGGATGAGAGATGAAATACGTGGAAAATGGATTATGAATACTTGCCACACCCTGCCTCGTGTCAACCCGGAAAAATTCTAAAGGAATTTTATCCGGGATCTCTCTGTACATGCGATTCATAATAGATATTTACTGCGTTACTTTAATAGGACACTTACACATGTATATATTTCGTTCGTCAGTAAAACAATAAATCGGATTGACACAGAGATCCTGAAATAAATTCAGGATGACGAGATGTGAATACTGAAGGCTTGATGGATTATGGTTGATGCTTACACCTGCACACCCCATATCTTCACACCTTTCTAGAGATTTATCTTTTTCTTTAATTCCAGTGTTTTGGAATCATCAGGATTTGTTAACAAGATCTCGTCAATCAGTTGTTTTGAGGAAAAGATCATATCCTGTTCATAATACGCTAAAGCAAGATAATATTTTGCATCAATGTTACTCGAATCGGAATTAACTGCAGATCGATAGGCTTCAATTTCTTTTTGATTGTATCCCGCATTGTGATAGGCATGACCTAAAGCCAAGTATAATTCCGTATCGGGATTAATGATTACCGCCTGTCGGTAAAGGACCAGAGCCTGTTCAACTTTATTACTCTGGATATAATATGCGGCAAGGTTTAATACCCCTTTTGCATGTCCCGGGCAAATATCTACCAGCTCTTTATATTCAGCTATTGCTTTTCCATCCCATTTCATGTGTTTGTAAGCAATGGCAAGATTGTAACGCGCATTACAAAAGCCGGGATCTTTATCCACAGCTTTATTAAAATAGTATTGAGCCATAGTCGGATCATCATTCTTTAAGTATATATTTCCCAAATTATAGTTAATGTATGCTGAATTCGGATCATATTTAAGGGCGGTTTCAAGGTTTGAACGTGCTTTATCTTTTTCACCCTTCATCAAATAGAGATTTGCCAGATTATTATATGGAAAAGCATAAGTTGGTCCGAATTTTATGGCTTTTTTGAAGTATTTTTCCGCTTTATCAAGATCATTTAATTTTAAATAAGCGTTTCCCAATCCATTATGCGCAAAAATATAAGTTGAATCATTGTCAAGTGCATGTTGAAATCTTAATATAGCTTCCGAAAATTCACCTCTTTTTGACAATTGGTTACCGGCCTGGACAAATTCTATGACATTTTCATAATAATTTTGATCAACATATTGTTGTTTTGTGTAGGCTTTTCCAAGCTCAATAATATCATGTCCCCCATATTCAATGGTCATGGAGCCCATGGGATCTTCTTCAGCCAAGAGAAGCGATAAGATCCCTAGAATTAATATGGATCTAAAGAATTTCATACAGATCCCCTTTCATGGTGAAATTATCTTCACTGACATGAAAGCGATCACCGATCTCTTTGCTTAATAGTTCAACAGCTTTTTTATCATCACTGTGCAAAGTGATCAAGGGTTCGCCTTTTTCGACTTTATCTCCAAGATGTTTATGTACGACCAATCCGGCTTTGGGATCGATCGTATCATTCAAGGATCTACGGCCTGCTCCAAGGACGATCGCATCCAATCCCAACTGATATGTGTCTATATAGGAGATCGTCCCTTCAGAGGCGGATTTCACCTCAATTATATACTTTGACCTGTCGTAAAGCTCCGTTTTTTCCAAATATCTGATATCGGCACCCTGTTCTTTTGAGACCCGAAGAAAAGCATCGTATGCGGCACCGCTATCCAGCAATTTCTCCAATTCTTTACGAATATCGCCCTCAGCGCGTTTGGGATCTGCCATCGCCAGCATTTGTCCGGTCAGGACCAGCGACAATTCTCTGACAGCCGCGGGACCTCCGCCTTTTAACACATCCAACGATTCTTCAACTTCCAGCCAGTTACCAATTTTATCACCTAGCGGTTGATTCATATCACTGATCACGGGGCGAACGGATAAGCCATAAGCTTCGCCAAAGTATTTGAGCTGTTCGGCTAGATGCTTGGTCTCTTCATATTTGCTGATAAATGCGCCGTTTCCTGTTTTTACATCCAAAACCAAACCCTTTATACCTTCCGCTATCTTCTTGCTCAGGATCGAACCGCAGATCAGGGGAATAGAGCGTACGGTTGCTGTTACATCCCTTAAGGCATATAACATTTTATCGGCAGGACAGAGATCTTTCGTTTGTCCGATCAGGGCACATCCTAAACGATCTGTCTGTTTTTGGAAATCTTTCAGTGACATCTGAGTTGAAAACCCGGGTATACTTTCCAATTTATCCAAGGTCCCGCCCGAATGACCCAAACCACGACCGGAGATCATGGGGACTTTGACTTTTCCACTCGCCATTGCTAAAGGTGCAAGTATGAGAGATATCTTATCCCCTACACCGCCCGTACTGTGTTTGTCTGCATAATATGTAGTTGAATCATTAAAACTGACACGTTTACCACTATTGAGAATAACGTCTATATAGGCATTGATCTCTTCGGCTTCCATGCCTTTAAAATATACTGCCATTAAAAATGCTGCCATCTGATATTCCGGAATGGTTTTTTTTACATATCCGTCAACAAGAAAATGTATTTCGTCTTTATTTAATGCTTGTCCACTTTGTTTTTTTTCTATCAATGTATAGGGTAACATGATCTTCCTTCTTTATTTTTTCTTATATCTCATTATAATTTTATTCAGCCACTTGGGTAAACGTATGGTAATATGTTCCCGGATCGCATAATGTACCAATACCATACCTAAAGCGCCAAAGATAATATTACCACCCCACATCGCCAGCCATGGCGCCATCAATAAACGGTCAGCAAGCCTTTCACCCGTCATAAGTATTCCCCAGTATATGAGAAAAAACGCCAAGCTGATCCCACCGGATGTTCCCAGTCCACCGCGACGAACGATCATGCCCAAAGGAGCACCGATCAGAACGAAAATGATCGCTGAGATCGGCATGGCGACCTTTTTGTGTATTTCCACCAGATATTTACTTTCGGCTTGTTTATATCGTCGACTCATATCCCGGAAAGACCTGACACGCATTTTCGTATTCTCGAGCATGCGTAAACGTTCACGCAGAGCTTTATTCTCTTCTTTACTCAAACCTGTAATAGCAGAGGAATCTTTAACATCAGTAATGGCAAGATCAACGATGCGCAGACCCTGCTCCGGTTTTACGCCTGTCGTATCAAAACCCGATTGCGCAAGATTCTTTAATATATTGCTCTGTGATTTATATTGAAGATCTCGATATTCATTAAGTTTTCCGCTCATTTCTGTTATAGACATTTCTCTATCACTGCGGAATTTCGAATCCCGACGACGTAATTCAAGGTTCTGTACCGCTACGACCATACGGTATTTGTCAAAACTGGAACGCCGGTATTCCTCCGATGTCCCATGTAAAAACTCATGATACTCGCCGTTCTCCAAATTAAGGATCACCTTATCTCCCAATATCTCCAGTTTTCCGCTTTTTGCCCAGATCGTTTCCTGTACATCATTTGCATCGTGATAGACTAAAATATCATAGAGTTTATCATCATATTTTTCGCGAATAAGAATGCGATAATCCGGAATATCATCTAAAAAATACCCTGCATCAAAATTTATATCAGGATGTTTATATGCAATATCTTGACGTAATAATTTATACTTATGATTTGCGTCAGGTAAAATATTGTTATTATAAAAGAGCATCGCCCCTGCTATAATGGTCGCAAACAACAAAGATGAGACCAAAATACGAGAGAAATTTATTCCGGATGCACGCCATGCTGTGATCTCATTGTCTTCAGCGAAGCGACCAAAGGCCATAAGAACGGCAATAAAAACCGCAACCGGAACGACTTCTGCAAAAATAGGAGCCAGACTTAATATCATAAACTCGGAAATGACCATAAATCCAAGGTCTTTTCCAACGAGTTTGTCGATCTGAGAGATGAGGTATTGGACTAAAAATATGAAAGAAAAAACAAAAAGCGCTCCCAGAAAGGGAAACACGTGTTCCTTAAATACATAACGGTGTATTTTCTTGATACCAAACATGGATTAAAATACACAAATCACGTAAGACTTAAAACAATAAAGTTTAACCGTGAGACCTTCCGGCTGGCGTCCGAACGTAGAGAGGATCTGCCGGATGGTCGAAAAAGAATGAAGAAGATATAAAACAAAGGCACCAAAGCTGTCTGCACACCGTAGACTTGGCGAAGGTGTGTCATCCTGATCCCGATGAATATCGGGAGAAGGATCTATTCATGAGATAGAATATGTGAAAGAATTATAACCACAGATTTCCAGTCTACGCTCTACGAGCTACCAGCCTTCGTTCCGAAGAATCGAGACTACGGCATGCCACGGCGCCCGACAGGCCTAGATTACACAGATAAACAAGTATAACGCGTCATCCTGAACAATGTCAGGCTAAACTTGTTTTAGGATTTCTCCGTAAATGAGATTCTTAATAGAATATTAAGGCTTAATGATAATTCTTAGTCTTCAGATGATCAATGTTTTTGGATGTCACAACAGGTTTCCCGGTTTTAACTTCAATTTCTTTTCTTGTATTACCCGCTATCGTACCACCCTGATTGGCGACTTTTTTATTCTCATCAAAAGTTTGTGGTTTCTTCTCTTTAGATATTTCTGTTGTTGTTGCTTCTGCCAGCATATTCAACACCAATTCTAAATTATTCATATTATCTCTGAGACTTTCCTTTTTGAGGTCTTTATAAGCCTTGTATTCTTTCGTTGAAAAACCACTCCAAGCTTTTGTGATCTCATCGGTAAGAATCGCATATTCTTTACCTCTTTTCATGCCTCTTTCTTCCCATTCCTCGGTAAGTTCTTTCCTGACCTCAATGCTTTTTAATCGTTGGTTTATCCAGTCTTTAGAATAACCTTTTCGCAAATATGTATTCATTATTGACCTTCCCCCGAAAATAGGAGAGTGCAAAATGAGAGAAATCTCATTAAACTATCATAACGGGAAAGGAGAAGCAGATGCGTCAAAGTCGATTTACTGAGGAGCAGGTTGTTTCCATTTTGAATCAAGCTGACAACGGGATAACGGTAGCCGAATTATGCCGTAAACTAGGAATTAGCGAACAGACGTTTTATCACTGGAAGAAAAAGTATTCGGGTATGGGCGTTACAGAGGTCCGGCGTTTGAAACAATTGGAAGTTGAGAACAGAAAATTTAAAGCCTTGGTTGCTGATCTATCCTTAGACAAAGTCATGTTGCAGGATGTCTTGCGAAAAAAAGCCTAACGCCTGTCCGAAAGAAGGAAATTGTCCGGGATTTTGCTATGGTATATCAAGTTGGGATTAATCGTGTATGTAAACTTGTAGCCCTTTCGGGGTCGGTCTATTAGTACAAATCCAGATTGGACAGGCGGGGAGTATTGAGAATGCGTTTAAAGGAACTGGCCTATACGCACATAAGTTACGGAAGTCCTCGCTTACATGTGTTATTGCAACGTGAAGGCTGGCAAGTCAATCATAAATGCGTAGAACGCATATATCAGGAAGAAGGTTTAACGCTTGCTAAACGCAAGCCTAAGCGCTATCGATCATTGGCAGCCAGGCATGTCCGTGAGTTGCCTGAAAAATTAAATCAAAGCTGGTCAATGGATTTTGTGCATGATCAAATGGCCGATGGTCGGCGTTTTAAGATCCTGACAGTCATAGATATTTACAGCAGGGAGTGTGTGATCGCAGATGCAAAATTCCGTTATCGATCACAGGATGTTATCAATACTTTGCAGAAGGCCATAGATGAGCGGGATGCTCCGGAAAATATATGGTGTGACAATGGAAAGGAATTCACTTCTCGGGCCATGGATATCTTTGCGTATATACAAGGAATTACGATGCAATTTTCCAGACCGGGAACACCTACAGATAATGCTTTTATAGAATCATTTAATGGCCGTTTACGCCAGGATTGTTTAAATCATAACTGGTTCACCGGCATGGGAGAAGTACAAAAAACACTTGAGATGTGGAAAATAAATTATAATTTACAACATCCACACAGTTCATTGGCATATATGAGCCCTGGGGATTATGTGAGATCCTCACGTGAGGGAAGTGAGGTAACTAAGCCTTCAGAAATACTGGATTTGCTACCCCAAAGCATGCAAATCCTAACATAATAAACTCTCCGGATTTAGGGGGAAGGTCATAATCATGGGTTACTAATTACGAGCCCTTAAAAATTCAATTGTAATAAATATATATTTATGTTAGATTTTCGTAGTTTTTAAGTGAGAGAAAAGTAATAACCTTTACTCACCAGAACAAAGTAATAAACACTATGGATATTCGCGGAATGCTAATTATAAACATTATTAGTAGAGATAGAATTTATGCTTTTTAACTCAATAGACTTTGCTATTTTTTTACCGATAGTATTTATACTTTATTGGTTTGTGGCGAACAAAAACTTAAAATTACAAAATTTTTTAATAGTCACAGCAAGTTATTTATTTTATGGCTGGTGGGATTGGCGTTTTTTGTCGTTGATTTTATTTAGTACAATAGTTGACTTTATTGTAGGTCAACAATTAAAAAATGAAGATAATCAAACAAAAAGAAAGCTATTGCTTTGGGCGAGTATTCTCGTGAATCTTGGATTTTTAGGATTTTTTAAATACTCCAATTTCTTCCTTAATAATTTCATTACTGCTTTTTCATTCTTTGGAACTGAGATAAAAGCAAATTCATTAAATATTATTTTACCAGTTGGAATTAGTTTCTATACTTTTCAAACCTTGAGCTACACAATTGATGTATATAAAAAGAAACTTGAACCAACAAAGGATTTTATAGCTTTTTCAGCCTTTGTTAGTTTCTTTCCACAATTAGTTGCAGGACCAATCGAAAGAGCTACTCATCTACTTCCTCAATTCTACAAAAATAGGGATTTCAATTATTCAAAAGCGGTTGAAGGAATGCGACAAATACTATGGGGATTATTTAAAAAAATTGTAATTGCCGATAACTGTGCAAAATATGCCAACCTGATTTTTAATAATTCCGCAGACTATTCCGGAAGCACCTTAGTTTTAGGTGCTTTGTTTTTTACATTTCAAATATATGGTGATTTCTCAGGCTATTCTGACATAGCAATTGGGACTTCACGTTTGTTTGGTTTCGATCTGATGCGAAATTTTAATTTTCCTTATTTTTCTAGAGATATAGCTGAGTTCTGGAGACGTTGGCATATCTCACTTTCAACTTGGTTTAGAGATTATTTGTATATCCCTTTAGGCGGTAGTCGAGGCGGAACATGGATGAAAGTGAGAAATACGTTTATCATTTTTATAGTTAGTGGATTTTGGCATGGAGCAAATTGGACATTTATTGTTTGGGGCGCTTTAAATGCTATTTATTTTTTACCTCTTCTTCTGACTAAAAATAACCGAAATAATTTAGATACTGTCGCACATGGAAGAAACTTACCTAACTTAAAAGAATTTTCTTTTATGCTGCTAACTTTTAGTTTGACCGTTTTTGCTTGGATATTTTTTAGAGCTGAAAATATTGGTCATGCTATAAGTTACATTTCTGGAATTTTATCACCTTCACTACTTACTATACCAAAATTTGCAGGTATGAGAGGTGCCTTAACAATAATTATTCTTGTAGGCCTTTTCACATTGGTTGAGTGGAAAGGAAGAGAAGAACAATATGCTATTGCCAATATTGGCTTAAAATGGAAAAGACCGTTAAGGTATATAATGTATTACACAATTATTTTTGCAATAATTTGGTTTGCTGGTAAAGAACAACAATTTATTTATTTTCAGTTTTAGTCTATGAAAAAATTCATAAAACGTATTATAATATTTTTATTCTTTCCTTTTTTGTTAACTAACATATTTGATTATTGGTTAAGAAGCCAAAATACTATTTATAAAGAAAAATACAATAGTTTAATAGCTGCAAAAGATTCTATTCAGGTCATTATATTAGGCAATTCACATGCTAATTATGGAGTTGATCCAACTCAATTTAAGGAGTTGTATACATATAATTTAGCAAATGTTTCACAAAGTATATATTTTGATAAGAGACTTACAATAAATGCAATTGATAATGGTGTATCTAATTTAAAATTTGTTTTTATTAGTATTGATTATCATTCTTTGTTTACATCATCACAAGGATATCGTAACAAATGGTCCTATTATGGAAATGGTATTAAATATAAAAATGAAAAATATTTATTAAGTAATATATCACCATTCTTATGGGGATATACACCTAGAGTAACTTTTTCATTAATGAAAAAAAATATACTTCACAGAATTAAAAAAAAATCTAAACTTTTATATATTGATATTGAAGATGGTGTTATTAACAAAGCAGATACTTTAAAAAAGGGATTTGTAGCACTTACTGGAACTAACTATTCTATATTCAATGAAGAGTTGTATCAGAATAGATTAAAAGGATTTAAAGAGCCAAATAATAGCGAAAGGGATAGTGTTCTTAAAGATTTAGGAGATTTTATCATTTATTTAAAAAATCGTGAAATCACCCCAATTTTATTTACAACCCCTACTTATGTGGAGTATAACAAATATCTGGATACTATGCAATTATGTAGAAATAATCTTGATGTTGAATATTTATGTAAAAAGTATAATATTGAAAGTTGGGATTATATGAGTGATAACCGATTTACTATTTTAGATTTTTATAATCAAGATCACTTAAATGAACAAGGTTCCCAAAAATTCAGTATAATTTTATCAAATAGGCTGAGTCTGTATGTGCGAACCCAGAACAATACATATAAATAATAAATGATGTTGTATTAATGTAAGATTTTACCCACCCCCCCTAAAATTCGAACAGTATTATGTGTTAATGTAATACAAATTTGACCTTCTCCCCAAAAATCGGACAGTTTGAAATGTTAGTAAACGGCATTAACTTAGACTAACAGAAGGAGCAAACAGATGAAGAGCCGGTTTACAACGGAGCAGATCATTCGGATATTGCAGAAGCAGGAATCCGGA
>JAIPIT010000027.1 GCA_021734505.1 Fidelibacterota bacterium
ACAACGGCACCCGTGGGTTTATCATTGATATAGAAGTTACCGGCTGCATTGACCAATTTATCTTTTGCAACCAGCACCGCATCCCTATCCTGAGCAAAGACGGCACCGGTTAGAGCATATGGACTGGTTTGGTCACAGAGTTCAAGGGTTTCTTCAAATTTTTCAGCATTATAAACATAGATAGTCAAGACAGGGCCAAAGATCTCTTCTGCCATGGTCTTAAATTTTGGATCGGTCGTCACAATGGTTGTTGGTTCTATGAAATATCCTTTTGATTTATCATAGCCTCCACCTGTAATGATTTCAGCATCTTTATGTTCTTTTGCGTATTCAATATATCCGGCGATCTTATCAAAAGCGGCTTCATCTATTACCGCTGTCATAAAATTCGTAAAATCCAGCGGTGAACCAACCTTGATGGTCTTGACCATAGCTGTATACTTTTCTTTTACTTCTTTCCAAATATTATCGGGCATATAGACACGTGAGGCAGCTGAACATTTCTGGCCTTGGAATTCAAATGCTCCGCGAACCATAGCTACAACAAGGGCATCTACATCGGCTGATTTATGAGCAAAGATAAAATCTTTACCGCCTGTTTCACCGACAACTCTTGGATAACTTTTATAATTTTTGATATTGGTACCAATGGTCTTCCAGATATGTTGAAATACTCCTGTCGACCCTGTAAAATGTACACCCGCAAGATCAGGATGTGTTAAAACGATATCACCGATCTGTTTACCGCTACCCGGCAGAAAGTTGATCACACCATCCGGTAAACCGGCTTCCTTGAAAAGTTTCATCAAATAGTAAGCAGAGTACATTTGGGTCCGTGAAGGTTTCCATACAACCGTGTTCCCCATAATGGCGGGAGCCGTTGGCAGGTTACCGGCAATGGACGTAAAATTGAATGGTGTTAAAGCAAACACAAATCCTTCAAGTGCCCGGTATTCCAATTGGTTCCATGTACCCGTAGGACTATAGTCGGGTTGATTTTTATAGATCTCAGACATATAAAAGGTGTTAAAATTGAAAAAGTCTATCAATTCGCAAGCGGCATCGATCTCTGCCTGGTAGATCGTTTTACTTTGCCCTAACATGGTAGAAGCATTTAATAGATCTCCATAAGGTTTTGCAAGCAATACGGCCATTTTTTTAAAAATGGCGGCACGCGCTTCGGCCGGCATGGATGCCCATGCTTCACGGGCTTCCAATGCGGCTTCGATGGCCATACGGATCTCTTTTTCACCCGCAATGTGGTAGGTACCCAGTACATGTTGATGATCGTGCGGACATATAATATCGGCTGTTTTACCTGTATATATCTCCTTCCCTCCGATAATGACCGGGATCTCGATCTTTTTTTCCAACAATTCATTCAATAGTTTTTTTACACTCGCACGTTCCGGAGTACCCGGCGCATAGTTCAATACGCGTTCATTCTCTGCATGCGGGATCTTATAGAGTGCATTTATCATGTTTTATCTCCTGATTGTTTTATGATATTTAATTAGTTAATAACAGCATGAGTTTAGAAAATTATTAGACAAAATTCAAGATAATTGGGTGCTAATAGCACAAATTTTGACAATTTGTCAAAATTTATGCTTTCTAATGTATTAAAAAGGGGGTTTTCTTATTCGCTTTTTACGATAGATCTTAAAACAAGTTTGTAATAATGGTCACCTTGTTTCCTGATCCATTCATAAGCTTGTTTTACGGTATTAACAGTTTGAGGGACAAATTCGCGGAAGATGATCTCCAATATCTTACTGTCCAGAAGATTTTGTGTCAGAGAATTGATCATATATAAAATGATATTCCCATTGTCAGGTTGAAATACAGTAGCTTGTTTTACCTGGACTTTATTCTCATTAGGAGTCCAGCGGTAGTCTTGGTAGTACATATCGTCTCGGTCGTAGCTCATTTTCATTTTCTCCATCAGTAGCAGGTTGAGAGAAAACCCCGCTTTGGGCAAGCGGGGTTACGGGGTAAGGAAGGGATTTAGAAATGTTAGTTGATCTCGATCTTTCGTGCTTTTGCAACTTCTGTCTTAGGGATCTCAACGGTAAGGATACCTTCTTTCCAGCTTCCCTGAATCTTATCGACGTCTACATTATTAGGGAGTTGAAATGATCGGCAAAACCTACCATAACTGATCTCATTTAGATGATACTGTGATTCTTTTTTATGCACTTTTTCTTTCTTTTCTCCCGAGATGGATATGACATTGTCTTTTACTGAAATATCAATGTCTTTTTTGCCTAATCCGGGCACTTCTACATTTAGAAGGAATTCTTCTTCATTCTCCTCAACTTCCATGCGAGGAGTCCAATTCACTGGTTCACTAGCCTCTGTATTGAAGAAAGGATCATTTAAAAAGCCATCCATCAGGCTATTATAGAACCGGCTTACTTGGGGTATCGGATAGTTACGTTTTACGAGCATCATTTTATGCCTCCTTTTTTATCACCCTGCGATTGGGTGTTTTTGTTTGTCCGGCCGGCTATTCTCTCTCCTTACCGGCCATTTAATTTCAAATTCCACCCTCTATGTTGCCAAAACCATGCCAAAGGTCTTTTCCTGCCAGAATGTCTGCAATATTGGCAGAGAATCATTTTCTTCAAAATATTGTCTGTCATATTGTCATTCTGGCTGATTTTTTGGCATAACTATTGCGTGAAACGTGAAAATATTCTAACTATAATTTTAAAATTGTAAATATTTTTCTGTCTTCCGGCTTCTGTCTACAGGCTTTTGTCTACTGCCTTCCAGCTTCTATATTTCCATCTTGCTTAAGACATGCACAAGATGTAAATTACCTGTTGTTTTTAGATTGAATGTAAAATTGATAAGGAGCACATTGTGGCCTCAACAGCTGATTTCAGACCGGGTATGATCATTGTATATAGTGGCGAACTATATAAGATCGTCTCTTACCAGCACAGCAAGATGGGACGTGCGGGCGCCGTAGTACGTACAAAAATAAAAAACCTTCTAAACGGGAAAGTTCTTGAAAACACATTCCGCTCCGGCGAGAAAGTTGACGAGGCTCGAGTAGAAGCTACTGTCTTACAATACCTCTATAATGATGGTGATAATTATTATATGATGGATCCGGAGACTTTTGAACAAATCCCAATTCCTGCAAATATTATTGGGGATGACCGTAATTTCATGCTTGAGAACGATGAGATCAAGGTATTGATGTATAATGATGCACCTATCTCTATTGAGTTACCTACAGCAGTCGTATTGGAAGTTACCTACACAGAACCGGGCGAACGCGGAGATACCGCCAAAACCAATGTAAAAAAACCTGCAACAGTTCAAACGGGACTGGAATTACCCGTACCTCTATTTATAAATGAAGGTGATTTAATTAAGATCGATACGCGTGACGGCTCATATTTGGAACGAGTGAAGAAGTAAAAGACAAAAACCAAGAGACAAGAATCAATTTTAAATATTGAAGGGATATAAAATGAACATTCCTAAAGAACTTAAGTATGCAAAATCTCACGAATGGGTTCGTCTTGATGACGACGTAGCAACTATTGGCATTAGTGACTATGCTCAAAGTGAATTGGGTGATATTGTATTTGTTGAATTGCCCGAACCTGGTGACGCTACCATTAAAGATGATGCTTGTGGAACCATCGAAGCTGTAAAAACAGTTTCTGATATCAATTCGCCTGTCACCGGTAAAATCATGGAAGTTAACATAGTACTCGAAGATGAACCAACTCTTGTTAACACTGACTGCTATAAGGCCGGTTGGATTATTAAGGTTAAAGTTGAAGATCCTTCCGAACTTGATGAATTAATGGATGCCGAAGCTTACGAAGAATTCGTCGGTTAATAAATAATATTTCAATGTGAGTAACAAGAGGCCCGCGATGCCATACTTACCTCATGGTAATGATGATATCAAACAGATGCTGAAAAAGATCGGTGTAGACCGCTTTGAAGATCTGTTGAAAAATATTCCTGAAATTTTAAAAGGCAATGTATCCATGGATCTGCCCGGAGCACTTTCCGAATTAGAGATCCAGCAAGAGATGCATTCCCTACTTTCTCAAAATACAGCTTGTCACCAAACCATCTCTTTTCTTGGCGCCGGTGCTTATGACCATTTCATACCTAAAGTCGTCGATTTCATCATTTCCCGACCTGAATTCGCAACTGCCTATACACCTTATCAGGCAGAAGTCAGTCAAGGTACTTTGCAAGCCATGTATGAATTTCAGTCACTGATCTGTGAACTCACGGGTATGGATGTATCCAATGCTTCCATGTATGAAGCGGCAACCGCTATGACCGAAGCCATATTAATGGCTAAAAATGTGAAGCGTACAAAAAACGATGTCATTCTTTCATCTGCGATCCACCCCTTGTATCGTATGACTTTGGAAACATATGCAAGATCCTGGGATATAAACATTATTGATTGTCCGCTTAAAGATGACCGTACAGATATTGAAGCACTCGAAGAGTTGATCACTGATAATACTGCAGCGGTCATTGTACAAAGTCCTAACTTTTTCGGATGCATTGAAGACACAGCTTCTTTTTCGGAAACGGCTCATAAGCATGATGCTCTCTTTATTCAAGGCGTTGACCCCATTTCACTTGCAGTTTTAAAAACTCCCGGTGAAGCAGATGCAGACATTGCTTTCGGTGAAGGCCAATCTTTAGGAAATCATTTGAACTTCGGTGGTCCTTATCTTGGTCTTTTTACTGCAAAGCAAGAATATGTTCGTAAAATGCCGGGGCGCATAGCCGGTTTGACTGAAGATGCGGATGGCAATCGCGGTTACGTCCTTACTTTGCAAACCCGCGAACAGCATATCAGACGAGAAAAAGCCACTTCAAATATTTGCTCCAATCAGGCACTTTGTGCTTTAGCAGCTACAGTTTATCTTGCATTAATGGGTAAAAGCGGTCTAAAAAAGGTTGCTGAACTTTGCGTACAAAAAGCACATTATCTTCAAGAAAAGATATGCGAATTACCGGGATACGCTGCCGCAAACAGCACTCCATTCTTTAAAGAGTTCGTGATTGAAACACCTATTCCAGCCAAAGAGATCATTCAAAAAGCAGTAGATCAGGCTATCTATGCTGGGATCGATCTGGGAGTATACTTTCCCGAACGCAAGAATCACTTATTGATCGCGGTTACAGAGAAACGCACGAAGGAAGATCTGGATAAATTTGTGAAATTCCTCTCCACCTTTGCATAAAACTCCCCCTGTTCTATGGGAAACAATTTTCTTTTCAAATCATTGCAATTGTATTAACTTCGCTGTTGTTTACATAATATCGATATTTTTTAAGGATTTGCTGTATGAATAATACCTTCTCAGAATCACGCACCCTGATCAGTACAATTGAACAGGATCATGTTTTTCAACAAAAAATCAGCGCGGCAGCCGAAAAAATGATCACGGCGCTTAAGGAAAATAAAAAGATACTTTGGTGCGGTAATGGCGGTTCGGCGGCGGACTGTCAGCATCTATCTGCAGAACTGGTCGCTAAACTGAATCATATCCGTCCCGCATTTGCCTCTATTTCCTTAACTACCGATAGCTCTTTTCTGACGGCCTGGATCAATGATATGAATGAAAGCGATGAACTTTTCAGCCGGCAGGTAGAGGCACTGGGACAAGAAGGCGATATATTGGTTGCTATCAGCACCAGCGGTAATTCGGGCAATATTATCGAAGCGGTCAGAAAAGCAAACGAAATTGGGGCGCACAGTATTGTTCTCAGCGGAAATAAGGGTGGAAAGCTTAAAGGATTCGGTGATATTGAGCTTATTGTACCTTCAGAAAATACCCAGCGAATTCAGGAAATGCATATCATCATCGGACATATATTGTGCGAAGAGATCGAAAATGCATTTGTAAAATAAGTGATCATGCAAAGAACTTTTCAGGATTTCCTCTATCATATTCAGGGTGAACGACAACTTTCACCCAATACGGTACAATCATACCGTACTGATATTACCCGCTATCTTGCCTATTTGGATGAACATCATGTAGTAAAAGAAGCCATGATCAGCACTGATCATGTGATCTCTTATCTTGAAGATCTTGCGGAACTTCCCCTTGCTCCCAGTTCACTGGCACGAAATCTTTCCACGATCCGAATGTTCCACCGTTTTATGGTCAATGAAGGCTATTGTCAAAAAGATGTAACGGAAAATATTGATTCCCCGAAATTACCGAAACGTTTACCAAAGATACTTGATATTTCTGATATTGAAGCTATTTTTGCCATTATAGATATTACAACAGATGGTGGCCTGCGCGACCGGGCTATGCTGGAACTGCTTTACGGCAGCGGTCTGCGAATTTCAGAATTGCTTACGCTGCGCCTTCCGGCACTTTTAATGGAAGAAGGTTGGGTCCGGGTCTATGGAAAAGGTAATAAAGAGCGTCTTGTTCCCTTTGGTGATGAGGCTAAAAACTGGATTGGATTATATATCCGTAATGTCAGACCACTTCTGGCTGAAAATATAAAGGCTGAAGATATCATTTTTCTCAATATGCGAGGAACGCCGCTCTCACGGATGGGCGTTTGGAAGATCATACAAAAATATACCCATTTGGCTTTTATTGATAAAGCGGTCTCGCCGCATGTATTCCGACATTCCTTTGCAACTCACCTTCTGGAGGGCGGTGCTGATTTGCGTGCCGTTCAGGAGATGTTGGGGCATTCAGATATTGCAACCACGCAAATATATACACACCTTGACCGAAACTACCTTAAAGAAATACATAAAACATTTCATCCCAGGGAAAAACTCACAAAATGAATCCACAGATCATGAATTATATCTCAATGGTCATTCCAATCTTACTTGCATTGACTGTTCACGAATATTCTCACGGCTATATCGCCTATCGTCTGGGCGATAACACGGCAAAGAACATGGGGCGCTTGACCCTGAATCCCATTTCACATATTGACCCTATTGGTTTGATCATGCTATTTATTATAGGTATGGGCTGGGCGAAACCAGTACCAATCAATATTTATGCGTTTAAACATCCCAAACGGGACCTGGCTCTATCTGCAGCAGCCGGTCCGGCATCCAATTTTATTATGGCAGCTATTGCCGGACTTTGTTTTAGGATCTTCCCGCAATTGGTCCCCATGACCAATGACCCGGGATTAATTCTTTTCTTAAAACTTAATTTAGTCTATTTCATGCTTATTAATGTCGGCCTCGGGATATTCAACCTTATTCCCATCCCACCGCTCGACGGGTCAAAGATCCTCCGGGGATTTTTGCCAAACAAATACGTATACATAATTGATTATTTGGAACGATATGGCGGATTCGTTTTAATTGCTATTGTTTTGCTCGGCAGACTAACGGGATTCTCGATCTTTGGCAAATTATTAGGTCCGCTCATTCATGGTTTGGTTCATTTTTTTAGTGGAATACAATTATGATCAATTTTCTTGGATACAATGAGAGAGATTTTCCCATACCGGAACTTCCCTCCAGTGATGCATGCGTCGGGCGCGTGATCGAAGAACACCGTGAACGATATTTTGTGATGTGCGAACAAGGTATCATAGAAGCGGGTGTCACGGGAAAGATCATGTTCACATCGGGTTCAAAGAATGAATTTCCGGCAGTCGGAGATTGGGTCGTCCTTACCCCTATGGATGATGAGCAAGGAATTATTCATCAAATACTTCCCAGAAAAACCGTATTTCATCGCCGTGCAAGCGGAAGAAAAACCGGTGAACAGGTTATCGCGGCCAATATTGACATTGCTTTTGTGGTGATGTCCGGTGATGAAGATTTTAGTCTGAACCGTCTTGAACGATATCTGACCATTATCTATGAAGGTAATATCACACCGGCGATCATTCTTAATAAAACTGATCTTTTTACTAAAGAAGAGGTCGATGAATTTATAAATGAAATTAAGTCACGCCATCCCGATGCCAAATTAATTTGGACATCAGCACTGACCGAAACGGGGATAAAGTATGTTATTGAGCACCTCTTGCCCGGCAAGACCTATTGTTTTGTGGGTTCATCCGGCGTAGGAAAATCATCATTGATCAATCGCCTCACCGGTGGTGAGAGGCAACGTGTTGATACTCTTAGTGATTCCACGGCAAAAGGGAAACATACCACAACCTACCGGGAATTGATCGAATTGAAAAACGGCAGTTTTCTTGTAGACACTCCCGGCATGCGTGAAGTGGGTATCAGCGGGTCCGAGATTGGATTGGAAGAAACCTTTGCAGATATCATTACAGTTGCCGAAAACTGTCGTTTCCGGGATTGTACACATACAAAAGAACCGGGATGTGCCGTCATTGCGGCATGTGAAAGCGGAACATTAAATAAAGCGAAACTGGACAATTATCTGCGCCTTAAACGGGAATCCGATTTTTATCAAATGCAAGAATATGAGCGTCGTCAAAAAGGCAGATCATTTGCCAAAATGGTCAAAGAAGTTAAAAGCTATAATAAAACAAAACGGTAACTGGTAACTGGTAACTGGTAACTGGTAACTGGTGATTGGTGACTGGAAATTCAATATTTAAATATCAATTTCAGTTTTCAAAAACGCGAAGATTCTTTTCAACATCAACCGGTGGTTTCGTTGATCATGCATCACTTTTCTGTTTTTTTTAAATACATAAAAAAGGCTCGACGTGTCGAGCCCCGGTTTTAATCTTTAAACTTTGATCCTATTCTTCGTTCAGCGTCGTTCTCTCTCTAAAACCCTCACCTTGCATAATTGATACATTAGTGATCGTCACAAATGCAAAAGGATCTTCACGTTTAACGATACGTCGTATATGTTCGATCTGCCTTGTTGCAACGACACAATAAAGTGTTTTCTTTTCTGTATTTGTGTACATACCCACCGAATCCAAACCCGTTACACCTCGATTAACTTCATCCATGATCCGTTTGGAAATGATCTCCCATTTTTTACTCATGATCGTAATAGCTCGTTCGGAGGTTAGCCCTTCAATAAACATATCGACGACTTTTGATGAGATCGCAAGAGAGATCAAACAGAAAAGGATCAGTTCTACATTCTTGAATAGAAGTCCCATGGATATAATGACCACCGTATCAATGATCATAAATGACATGCCTAACGATATGTGAAAATATTTATTGAAAATACGGGCAATGATATCAGAACCGCCTGTTGTACCCCGGCCTTTCATAATAATACCTAATCCGGCACCCAATAACAGTCCACCGTACACCGTTGCAAGAATAGGATCCGTAGTAAGTGCAGGTAATTTTAAAACCACACCGATCAGATCCGAGAACAGGGATATCCAGATAATACCCCAAAGGGTTTTCATTCCAAATTTTCGACCGAATACTTTAATGCCGATCAAAAAAAGAGGAATATTTAAGGCAAGCATCGTAATACCGACTGGCCAATTGAGCAAATGATAAAGAATTGTCGATATACCCGATACGCCACCGGCTGAAACTTTATTGGGGACTAAGAAAAGCATTAAGCCTATAGCCATGATCAATGATCCGATCACGATCATCCCATAATCCAATAAATTCTTTTTACGGATCTTATCGCGTTCTGTCATACACACCTCCCTTATAATCGCAGAAATATATGATTTTTAAAGTGAAGTGGTTATAATTTTCTATTTTATTTATATGTAAATTTTGAAGCCAGAATAAAGATTTAGGGGATTAGAAATTTAAATTTCGAAATGAGCACTGAATGTACGAGTGTACGAAAACACGAATTAAATAATGGATTATTGTCTGTGATTAAAAAATAGTAATTTTAACTTAATAATTTTTATCACAGGTCACAGGTCACTTCTTCACAAAAGCCATCATCGTCGCACCGAGGAAAATAAAGATGAGATTGGGCGTCCAAACCGCCCAGAAAGGAGAAGCTATACCGGCAATGCCGATTACCTTGCCAAAAGTAAGCAATACATAAAATGTAAATAGTAGCATGAGACTCGCGGCAACACCAGCCCCATAACCACCGGATCTTCGTTGAAAAGTAACCAGGGGTATTCCGATCAGAATAACAATAAAACAAACAAAATTCATTGCCGTACGAAAATAGAGATTTGTCTCCCATCGCATAGTTTCCATTCCCAATTGTCGTGAACGATCAATAAATCCGCGCAATTGTCCAAAGGTCATGTTTTCGGGACTTACACTTTTTTGTCTCAATTCTCTTGGACTCACATCCAGTTCCAAAATAAGCGTATCTTGTTTAATGAAAATTTCCCCACTATCAGTAAAGATGCGACTTTGAACATCCAGCAGCATCCATTGATCTTTTTCGTCCAACCATCTTACATGTTGAGCATCGATACGTTCGGTGATCTTACCATCGATCACACGATGTAAACCCGCCATTCTACCGCGCCCATTTGTAATATTATAACGACTTATAGTAAATATCTGATGATCGGGCAATTGAAAATATACCTGACGATGAATTTTTTGCTCGTTGCTTTTTGTCGTAAGCTTCATATTGTTTTCCATGAATTCGGTGACTTCCTGTTGAGCGGGTACAACCACAAAATCCTCAAAGAAAAATGAGAACATGCTTAATAATATACCGAAGATCAGAAAAGGAAACGCCAAACGATAGAGACTTAAACCACCTACTTTTAGAGCAGTAAGTTCATTGAACTTATTTGTTTGACCAAAAAAGAAAACCACAGCTAATAATGCCGAAACAGGGAAACACCAATGCAGCATCCAGGGGATCATCAGCCAGTAATAGTGAATGACTTCTGCGAATGTCAGCTTATTATCTAAGAATTGGGCTATCTTTTGTACAAGATCAACCAATAGAAAAATGCAAATAAAAGTCAACATAATGAACAAGAATGATCGCAAGTACTGTTTAAGCATGTAGCGATCAAGTTGCTTCATTATTTACTGGCCGGGAAATGTTTAAGTTTAAGATAATCTATGCTTTTGGGTGTCGAGCGCAGTATTGTAAACTCCAATTGCTTTATTGTTAAGACCTCTCCGTTTACGGGAAATCGATCAAGATGATCCAATAAATAACCTGCGATTGTTTCATACTCACCCTCGGGAATGTTCAGCTGATAATCATCATTTAACAGATCGATCTCTGTACGACCGCTCATTAGCAGATCTCCATTAGGATGCATTTTTACATTTCCGGCACTTTCATCATATTCATCATCAAATTCACCAAAGATCTCTTCAACAATATCTTCCATAGTTACCAAGCCTGAGGATACTCCGAATTCATCTACGATGATCGCAATACTGGTTTTAGTTTCCTGGAAGTCTTTTAACAATTCAATGATACTTTTACTTTCCGGATAAAATTTAATAGGACGCACAATAGATTTTATGTTTATTTCACCATGTAAAATATCACGGAGTGATATATAACCTATAATATGATCAATATTATCCCTGTAAATGATGATCTTGGAAAATCCTGTTTGAATAAATGCCTTCTTCAACTTATTGATCGTTGTATCTTCAGATAAAGCTACAATATCAGTACGCGGTGTAATGATCTCCGAAGCTGTTGTTTCCGAAAAATCAAAAACATTGTCAATATATTTCTTTTTATCTTCATTCAGGATTCCCGTATCATAACTATCATAAATACTTTGTTCGATCTCTTCACGACGAATCATGATATTCATCGGTTCTTCATCGCTTTTAAACAGTTTTAATAAACCCGTTATCATCTTTTCAAAAAATCTTGCAAGAGGATGTAAAATAATTCTTGGTATCTTTATGATCACACAGGAAAATAACAAATAAGAATTGGGTCGTTTACGAATGAGTGATTTTGGCAGTACCTCGCCAAATAAAAGAATAACAGCAGAAATTAACAGAATAACCTGCCACCAGTTGAAGCCGCCATAGCTTGTCAATAAAAGGGTTGCGAAGGTAGTCGTCAGTACATTGGCTAGTGTATTACCAACTAATATCATCGTAAGATAGTGCTGACGATCTTCATACATTCTTAAAGCAGATACGGCAAAGGGCTTTTTTTGGGATACCCACTTCTGGAGTTGTAAAGGATGTGCTGTAATTACAGCAATTTCCGAGCCGCTGAAAAAAGCAGATAGTATCACTCCCAAACCCGCAAGTACAATATAAGTAATCATAAGGATAGTTTACCATTATTCAGAGAAAAAAACAAGAGAACAGATGTCTTCACTTATAGGATTTTATAACGCTTTTTTCAATTGTTTTACTTACTTCTTGCGATATTTTCAATTCTTAATTTTTCATTCTTAACTAGAATACGCTTGCATAAAATTGCAAACTGCGTTATTATTCATTGATGAGTAAGGGAAAACAACATATTCTGATCTACCTGATGGGAAATAACTCGAGAGAAATATCGTTTTCTCGTAATGCTTTCATATTTATGCTGGTTTTAGCAGGATTATTTTTGATGAGTATTGTAGTTGGATCTACATATTTTGGTTATCGCTATTTCTCTTCAAACTATTTTTCAGCAAACAACATTAAGAATAAAACTCTTTTAAAAACTGTTGATGTCTTGCAAGGTGAACTTGCAACCGCTGAGGCTTATCTTGATTCTATGGTTGAGTTGAACAATACCATTCGTTTATATGCAGATCTGCCACAGCATGATCTGAGTATTGAAAATCTCGGTGTCGGTGGTCGTGTTCAAATGGCAAATCCGGAAGCAAGTAATAATATCGTTGAAGAATTAAATGCCGATATCGAATTTCTAAGCACAAAAGTCGCCATAGAACTTGAGAACTATAAAAATCTCTACACAGATATACAGAAATATAGATCACGACTGGAATATATACCCGCCATAACACCTTTGGATGCTAATAGTTATTTTATCAGCTCAAACTATGGTTATCGGGTTGATCCATTTACCGAGATCAGAAAATATCATGCGGGGATCGATCTCGCCGCTAATCGCGGTACTCACGTATATGCATCCGGTAAGGGGAAAGTGATTTATGCGGCATATTCATATGGGGGATACGGAAATCTTGTAAAGATCGACCATGGTGATGGATTGGTTTCTTTTTATGGTCACTTAAATAAGATCAAAGTGTCTAAAGGCGAGATAGTTGAACGCGGAAAGTTCATAGGAGAAGTTGGCAATACCGGACGATCAACAGGACCTCACCTACACTATGAGATTCAAAAAGACGGTAAACCGGTTAATCCCGTAAAATATATGTGGGACGATAAACCGCTGTAAATATTATTCCATAAAATTCAAGGGCAGTGTTCTGCCCTTTTTTATTTTTAACATATTATTTTGATCATGTAGAGACGCAAAATATTGCGTCTCTACAAATGTCTTTTACTCACCTAAACAATACAGAAATCCGTCCCTGGACCCAACGTAGATCCTTCCTCCATGAACATAGGGTGTCGATTCAATACCACCGATGTAACGGCGTTCCAATCGATGCAGCTTTTGTTCATCATCGAATTCAAATAATGAGACTCCACTGTAGCTGGCTGCCACAATACGCTCACCTGCAAAAAGCGGCGTTGATATACTCTGTCCTATCCAACGACTTGCAAATAATTTGGGTAGCGGATAACGATGTTTTAAATTTGGTCCCCACGTCATTGCCGTATCAATTTGATCATGCTCAACAAGATATAAATATCCATCAATAGCAGAAAATCCCGCCAAGTATGGCATGCGTTCAGATTTAGTCAGATCATTAACCGTAGCGGTACCGATCACACCGCCTTCCCAACTGGCATTCTTGCTTGTATCATTATTCGTGGGGAAATACCAGACGACACAGGAACTATCTGCCGTTTTTGACGGGTCAAGTTTAAACACACCGCCCTGACCATTTATATATTGTTTTTCAACACTGACTAAAAGGCAATTGTCATAAGTAATTGTCGGACTCCCATCCATATCGGCACCCACATAAAAGTCCCAATCAATTTTTCGTGATTTTAAATTATATCCATATACATGTCCCGAACCCGAAACGATATAAATATGGTCTTTTAATTTTGATGGTGACGATTCGGTTATCAGGTTTTGACCATGTGTATACTTATCGTTTTGGTGAAATAAAGGATGTTTTTCGAGGGTTTGTGGACGATGGTATTGTTTATAAATTTTCGAGGATGCGGGATCAGGATCAAAAACGACAAAATAGCCATTCTCCAGGCCAAGGTATAAGGTATCATTGACTATAAGTGCGGTTCCATCCACATCGACCGAATAGGATGCGCCTCGTTGGAGATGATAGCGCCAGATCTCTTCACCGTTTTGATATGATATGGCTCGTAGCGGATGTAAATCGGATGACCACGTACTATATTTTGGTCCTCGCCGGCTTCCTTGAATGATCATCAATTGGCCCGCGGGAGATTCCCATAAAGTCCCCGTCCCTTTTATCGCATCCGGAAATTCGTATTCCCAAATGATCTTTCCATTATCGGCATCAATTTTTTTCAAGTGATGGTCCAAAGAACCCTGGATCAAATATAGTTTATCGTTTTCTTCGATCAGCAAGGGTTGGCCCGTCCATCCACTGCCTTTCCAATATCGTTCTTTATCACCGATCTTGGTAAGTCCCTCTCCCAATTCGGCTTTCCAGATAATATCCAATTTCCCGGGCGCGTTATTTCCATAATAATTACGCTTTTCATTGCCAAGATAAGTGGGATTTATGAGAGTATAATTTTGTTGTGCAAAAGCAAAGCTTAGAAGGAATAATAAGATGCCAATGTGACGTAAAGATTTCATGATCAATAAAGAAGTTTGCTCAAAATGGCTGCCCCGGCTACTGCGGCATTCAGAGATTCGGCGCCTCCCAGAGCGGGTAGGGTAATATCCCGATGCGGCAGATCATCAAATCCAAGATCAATACCACGAGCTTCATTTCCAATGACCAACAGGAAGGGAGAAAGCTCTTTAGGTTTCATATCCTGAATGCTAATTTCGCTATGCGCTTTACTTAAAAGTAAAGTTCTGTTTGCGATAAGAGACTCCGGAAGATCATCGCTGTAAATAAAGGGCATATGAAAAAAGGAACCCATACTGGAGCGGATCACTTTGGGATTGTGCACATCAACAGTCCCTTTCATCAATATTAGACCGCCAAGTCCAAACCAATGAGCAATGCGAAATAAGGTCCCAACATTCCCGGGATCCTGCAATTGATCCAAAACAAGCAAATTGCCCTTTAGATCTTCCGCTTGATAGTCCCTCTGTTTTGCAACCGCTACTATTCCCTGAGGATTGACTTCTGTAGAGATCTGCTTTAGTTCTGAACCGTTTATTTCGTAACAGGCACTTTGATCTTTTGTTTGGAGGCCGATAAGCATTTCCCGGACACCCGGTTTATTGAGCAAAAAGGGATTATAATAAACTTCTTCGATAACATAATTGCTTTTGATCGCTTCTTCAAGCGGTAAAAGTCCTTCGATCAAAATGGCAGATTCAATGTTTCGATATTTTTTCTTTTGAAATGAAATTGCTCGTTTCATTACTTGTCGTGTCAGCTCTGATGTTTTAATTGTATCCATAGTGAAATATATGTAATCCACCGTCATGAAACATGAATAATTTAATTTTTCAAAGGAAAAGTATGGCAGTAAGGAGATTTTATCGTAAAATATTGAAAGATTATCATATGGAGTGATCCTCATGTTCAATCTATCTACCAAACGATTGACCTTACGTCCTCTGATCTTGCAGGATGCTGCTGATTTTTTTATGTATCGCTCTGATCGTGAAGCCAATCGATTCCAGGGTTGGATCCCGGAAAAACTTCAAGATGCGAAATACTTTATTCAATATCGCACAAATCCAACGTTCAACGTTCCGGATACATGGACACAGTTAGCTGTTATTGATAAAAGAACCCAAGCAATCATTGGTGATATCGGGATATACTTTATGCCGGACAAAAGTTTTGAAGTCAAACTGGGGTATACTTTATCAGCCGATCATTGGGGAAAAGGATATGCAACGGAAGCATTGGAAATATTGATCAATCACCTCCGGTTTACGCTTGGAAAAAACCGTTTTATTGCGTTAATAGCACCGGAAAATCTCCCCTCCATTCGCTTGGTTAAACGTTTGGGGTTTATTCAGGCAAAGTATGAAGAAGAAAAAGAGCTTCAAGCGGAGGAATATCCGGATGATCTGCTTTTTATCCTTGAACTTTGATTCTTTTCATTTCATTGTTAAAAAAGAACTTCAGTTTAATACAAATTCATTGTATCATTAAGGGCTTTAGACAATGATAAGGGAACATGAAAAAAAAACAACAAGATAGTAAATATTGGTTTCGGTTGGATACTTCAGCTACAATATATCCGGCTTTAGAATCCCCTGAAACCACAACAGTTTTTCGCATTTGGGCAGAATTGGAAGACGATATTGATGCCGACGTTGCGCAGAAAGCACTTGATATCATTAAACCTCGCTTTCCTTATTTTAATGTTCATCTGCGTACCGGGTTATTTTGGCATTATTTTGAACAAAATGATAATCCATCAATAATCTGGCCTGACACACCCCAACCGTGTGAGCGCTTATATCCTATCTACAATAATGGGTTCAGATATCTTGTAAGAATCTACAGAAACAAACTCTCAGCAGAATTTTCTCATATGCTGACCGATGGTGCCGGTGCTATGGAGTTTTTAAAAGCTCTTATCGCACACTACCTCATTATTATAGGTAAATTAGATTCGGTTCCCGAGGGGATCATGGATATTCATTCGGAGCCTGATCCTGAAGAATATGAAGATGCATTTCCAAAAGTCGTTGAGATCGAAAAAGATAATCTGGATAATTCACCCCGTCAACGCAGTTTATTCAACACCGATGCAGTTTTCCAGATGCACGACAGCAAACTTCCATTGGGAAAATATAAGATCATTATTGGAACGGTTCCATTAGAAGACCTTAAAAGAATATCAAAAAGCTATGATTGTAAAGTGACCGAATTGCTTGCTTCTCTTTATGTGGAAGCATTGATCCATATTCAACATGATCAAGTAAAAGACCCTAAAAAGCATCGTCCTATTGGAATGGAAATACCTGTAAATATGCGAAATCTTTACCCAATTCGTTCGATGCGTAATTTTTCTCTTTTTCTCGTACCACGATTTGATCCTAAGGAGATCAAGAAATTTGAAGATATTATAGCATTTCTAAAACCTTATATGGTAAAACACAATACACGCGAATTTCTTCGTACCATGGCAGTGGACAATTGTGCCCTCACTGAGAATAAATTTCTTAAATTTACTCCGATACCGATCAAGGATTTTGTGATCAAATACCTCTCCAATACTCAGGGTCATGCTCAGTTTTCAGGCACTATTTCCAATCTCGGTGCAATTCATTTACCAAAAGAAATGGAAGAACATGTTAAGGATATGGGCGTATTATTGGGTCCGACTTATCACAGTCTTACAGGTTGCGGTGTCGTGGGTTTTAAAGATCATATTCATATCAATTTTGGGCGGATCAACAAACATCCCCAAGTTGAAAAACATGTGTTCCGCCGTTTAGTCGAAATGGGTGCACATGTCACTCTAAAAAGTAATTGAGGTTTATTATGTCATATTGCGTACATTGTGGTGTTAAACTTGCAGATTATCACGAAACTTGCCCCCTCTGTAACACCAAGGTATTAAATCCTAACTCAAGCATCGATCCACAAACACGGGATTTTCCGCAGTACCGGGAACATCTTAAGACGAAGAGTCCCGATAACATGAAACGTTTGTTTGGCGGAACCATTATTTCATTTGTTATAACAATCTACATTGTCATTTTACTATTGATCAACTATCTGGTAAGCGGGCAAATCTCCTGGTCACTTATTCCCACTGTCAGTTTAGTCTATATCTGGTTTGGTGTTGCATTTCCACTGCTGCGTCCGGGACAAACTTTCTTTCGCCTTTATACCTATGATTCTTTTGCAACCGCCCTCTTTCTACTGGCTTTGAACCTGATTATTTCGAGTAATATAGCCTGGGCAAAATTTGCAGCCCCGGGTATTATTTTTATTTGGATCATCATGAGCGGGATCTTTATTTCGGATCGCGTTAAAAAGTGGATCCCCATGATCATTTACTTTATTCTTGCCAGCATATTATTTACGGTATTATATGCCTTTATGCTGACGAACAATAATGTGATCCTTCATCTTATACTGCCTATTTATGTATCTGTTCTGATCATTAGTCTTTTATCGTTCTTTATGACCAAAGCTCTGATCTTTGATATCACCAGCTTTTTAGCGATCATTTTTTTCAATGTAGCTATTTTGGCTTTTGTTGTGGATATGACCATTTCTCATTTTTTGACCCATAGTTTTAGTCCCACATGGTCAATATTTGTACTCTGTGCTCTGATCCCCCTAAGTTTAGGCGGTGTTCTTTTGAGAAGGATCAAGCAACTGCGCAGTTTCGTGGCAAAGAAATTTCATCGATAAAATTCGAATAAATCAATTGGAGCTATTATGAGTTTAACATCTATTAAAGAACTGATCGCTATTCCCTCCCCAAGCGGATACACCGATGAAGTTATTGATTTTATAGAAAATAAAGTAAAAGCTTTACCCTATCATTGCTCTCGCACATATAAAGGTTCTTTGATCATCAGTACCGTAAAAGATCCCGAGGCAATGGTCATTGGACATATTGATACCTTAGGCGGCATGGTCTCCGAGATCACAGACAGTGGAACACTTCGCGTTTCTCAGCTTGGCGGTTATCCTCCCAACAGTTTTGAAGGTGAATATGTGACGGTTATCACCATGAAAGGCAATCAAATTCGCGGAACTTTTCTTGTTGATAATCCTGCGGCACATGTCAATAAAGATGTTAAAGGGACAGAACGGATCATGGCAAACATGCATATCCGGCTTGATGCGATGGTACACTCAAAAAATGATGTTAAAACACTGGGCATTTCCGTTGGAGATTTCGTTGTCTATGACCCGCGCTTGGAAATTACAGATACGGGTTTTCTGAAATCCCGTTTTATAGATGACAAAGCTTGTTCAGGTATTATGCTGGATATTCTTCAAAAGGACGTTGATGCTCTTATGAATAAAAAAGTCGGCTTCTATTTTTCCAATTACGAAGAAGTCGGTAATGGTTGTCCCGCGGGATTGCCCGATTCGGTCAAAGACCTGCTTGTTGCGGATATGGGCGTTGTGGGCGACGGTGTGACCGGCGATGAAACAAAAGTATCCATTTGCGCGAAAGATTCCGCCGGTCCTTATGATCTTCAATTAAGAAGAAAACTGGAATCTCTTGCATCAGAAAACAATATTGCTTATACCGTTGATGTTTTCCCTTATTATGCCAGTGACGGCACGGCATTACTACGATCCGGGAAAGATATACGAGTTGGACTCATCGGTCCGGGTGTAAGTGCCTCACATGGCGTTGAACGCACACACAAACAAGGTATTGAAGCAACCCGTGCACTGATTATGTCATATATAAATTCATTACCTGCGAAAGGATAATATGCAGTTAGGTTTTATCGGTTTAAAATACTCGGGGAAAAGCACTCTTTTTGAATTGCTGACCCAGGGCAAGTATGAATCAGTGAAAACCGGATTGGCGGAATACCATCGCGGTCAGGTTATACTCCCGGATGAACGTATTAATCGCCTTTCGGAAATTTTCAATCCCAAGAAAACAACCTTTGCTTATTTTGACTGCATTGATGTGATGGGCATTCCTGCCAGCATGCGGACAGACCAGGCGGCCAAATATCTTGAGGCCGTTCGTCAGACCGACAGTCTCGTTGCGGTCATTCAGCTTTTTGACGGTTATAACGGTGAAGGACTTCCCGCCACCATCGACCCGGTTGCTGACTTAAGGCATCTTGAAGAAGATCTGATCTTTGCCGATCTACTCGTTGCTGAGACACGCTTAAACAAGGTGCTGCACCTCAAAGCGCGCTCAGCACCCCAATACGAAGCTCATGAAGAAGATATCTTAGTAAAATGCAAGAATGCCCTCGAAGACAATATTCCTTTGCGTGAGGTCGAGATAAATGATATCGAAGATAAATTGATCCGCGGTTTTCAATTCCTTTCACAAAAACCGTTGATGGCTGTGTTAAATTGTGATGAAGCGCATTATGCCACCCGTTTGGAGTATGAAGCGACCTTTAAAGAAAAGCTTCCAAAAATACCCGTTACTTCTGTTTCTGCTCTTGCAGAAAAAGAAATTCAAGAGCTTGATGCCGACGAACGAGCCATGTTCATGGAAGAACTGGGCATTGATGAACCGGCGATCAATCATGTGATCGCAACCTCCTATGCGGCCATTGGTCTAATTTCATTTTTCACCGTCGGTGAAGACGAGGTCCGGGCCTGGAATTTACACACTCCCGCAACAGCACCGGAAGCTGCCGGCGCGATCCACAGTGACCTGCAAAAAGGATTTATCCGGGCAGAGGTCATTGCCTATGATGATTTTATGCGTGAAGGCGGTATGGCCCAGGCGAAGACAAAAGGGCTGGTACGGCTGGAAGGAAAAGAATATCTTGTTAAAGATGGTGATATATTGAATATCAGGTTTAATATATAATTTCAATTGAGTCAACTGAATAAATTTTAATTGATCAGTTTTCTGAACATTGACTCAATCAATTTCCTGAGCATTGACTCAATTAGTTTCCCGACCATTGACTCAATCAGTTTCCTGACCATTGACTCAATCGATTTCCTGAGCATTGACTCAATCGATTTCCCGACCATTGACTCAATCGATTTTAAATATACTATACAAAAAAACAGCCCTTCTCTAAAGAAGGGCTTTATTAATTTGAAAAGTTAAGAAATTTGAGTCAGTTGGATCTTAACTCAGAATATAATCTTTCTTACCGTCAACCACATCTTTGTCTATAACAACCTTTGTTACATTCTCCATATCGGGAGCACGGTACATCAGGTCCAGCATAACGCTTTCCATTACGGAGCGCAAAGCACGAGCACCGGTCTTACGGACCATAGCAAGTTTAACGATCTCATTCAAAGCGTTTTTCCTAAACTCCAACAACATTCCTTCTTGTTTTAGAAGAAGTTTGTATTGCTTTAACAAGGCGTTCTTGGGTTGTGTTAAAATATTGATCATGGCATTTGCATCGAGATCACTGAGACTTGTAATAACCGCCAAACGACCAACAAGTTCGGGAATGAATCCATATTCAATTAGGTCTTCGGGACCGACTTGAGCAAGAAGCGCATTCTTGTCCAGGGTTTTCCCCATCTGTTGTTTATCGCCAAATCCGATCTCTTTTTTGCCGATACGCCGTGCGATCACATCTTCAATTCCATCAAAAGCACCGCCACAGATAAAAAGAATATTTCGGGTATCGATCTGTACCATTTTGGCTTCGGGATGTTTTCTTCCGCCCTTGGGTGGTACATGGGCGATCGTGCCTTCAAGTATCTTCAGGAGTGATTGCTGTACCCCTTCCCCGCTTACGTCGCGTGTGATGGAGGGATTGGCGGATTTACGCGCGATCTTGTCCAGTTCATCAATATAAATAATGCCATACTCAGCTTTCTTGGGATCATACTCCGCAGATTGCAAAAGACGGACAAGAATGTTCTCTACATCTTCTCCCACATAACCGGCTTCGGTTAAAACCGTGGCATCGGCAATGGCAAAGGGAACATGTAATTGACGAGCCAAAGTCTGAGCGATGAGGGTCTTACCCGTACCGGTCGGACCCAGCATTAAAATATTGCTTTTATCTATCTCAATATCTTCATTGGATTGATGATTGCGGATGCGTTTATAATGATTATAAACAGCAACGGATACCAGGCGTTTAGCGCTTTCCTGACCAATGACATACTGATCCAGTTCAGCGTGAATTTTTGAAGGTGTCGGAAGTTTATCAAGATCCAGTTCTTCAAATGACTCTTCAACGTCTTCCGGAGCGTGAATGATCTCATGAGCCGCTTCGATACATTCATCACAAATAAACGTATCACCGTAAGCTCCGCTGATCAAGATATTAGCTTCTTCATCGGGTCTGCCGCAAAAATGGCAGATCTTTGTGGATTTATCCATTATTTTTTCTTTTTGATAGTTTTGTCGATAATGCCGTAAGCTTTCGCTTCCGTGGCGGACATGAAAAAATCACGTTCTGTATCAGTTTGTATCTTTTTCAAAGTCTGACCCGTGGCATCACTGAGTATTTTATTGAGAGTTGAACGCAGTAAGAGGATCTCTTTGGCATGGATCTCGATATCACTGGCTTGTCCTTGTGTCCCGCCCAGCGGCTGATGGATCATAACACGAGCATTCGGCAAGGCAAATCGTTTTCCTGCCGTTCCCGCTGCCAGCAGAACGGCGGCCATGGATGCAGCTTGTCCAACACATGTGGTAATAATATCCGATTTGATATAATTCATGGTATCATAGATCGCCAATCCGGAAGTGATAATACCTCCCGGTGAATTAATGTATATATTTACATCTTTCTCAGGGTCTTCAGCTTCCAGAAAAAGAAGCTGTGCGATCACCAAAGAACTGACTTGATCATTGATCTCGCCGTTAATGAACACAATACGTTCTTTTAGGAGGCGCGAATAAATATCGTATGAGCGTTCCCCGCGACCTGTTTGCTCTACGACTATGGGAACTAAATTCATCGACCCAATTCCTTTAAACGCGCTTTACGCGTGATTTTCTTGGTTTTCATTTTTGCAAATGATTTAATGTGATCTATGATCTTTATATTCATAATATCATCATGCAATTGGTCTTTGACCTGCGGGGATTGATAATATTTTTTATAGCTGTCACGCAATTCTTCGTTAACGTCTTTCAGCATCTCTGTTAACCTTGCATTGACATCTTCATCTTCAACTTTGATCTCATTATCTTTGACGATCTTATTTTTAACCAGCTGCCATTTTAAGCTTTTTTCCGCCGAGTCGCTGTAATTTTCGAGGATCGCTTTTTCATCCATTTCCTTTTCGGAAGGATAGCGTTTTTTAATATCTTCATAAATATTTTTAGCTTGTTCTTCTACAACGGTCTTTGGCAATACAACATCTTTTAGTTTTTCGATAAAATAGTCGGCGATCTGTTCTTCCATGCGACTATCTGCCTGACGTTTCCAATAGTTTTCAAGCTCAACTTTGATCTTTTCTTTTAAAGTTTTAAGATTTTCCGTATCGGGATCAACGGTTTGAGCAAATTCGTCATCTACTTCCGGCAAAATATGTTCTTCGACATTTTTGATACTCAATTTAAATTCATGATCGTGATCATGGTCATCACCGGCATGCAGGGAAATGGTCCTTGTTTCACCGGCTTTAACACCGAGAAGTTCTTTCTCTGTATCTCCATCGAATGGGTCTTTTCCAAGAACGATCCGGCTATCTTTACTTTCGTTCAATACTTCACCCTCATGGCCAAGTTCCTGAACATCCGCGATCAAATGATACCCGCTCTTAGCGCCCTCATCAACGACCCGAACTTCAGCGGCATTCTCACGAAGATTATAAATGGATTCATCAATATCTTCAGCCTCAATAACATAGGTCAGATCTTCCAGCGGAAAACCGTCTTTATATTTTGGCATTTTCCAATCCGGCATAACTTCAAATTTTACTTTCAGTTTCAGCGGCGTGCCTTTTTTGAAATCAAGATCCAGCAATTCCGCCTGACTTACCGGGTTCAATTCTTTTTCATCCAAAGCTGTCCCGTAATAATCGGCAAATTTATCGTTGATAAAATCATAATCTATTTGTGCCCCGAATTTTTTTTCCACAATATTCATTGGAACCATACCCTTTCGGAAACCCGGGAGAGTAATATCTTTTACGAATTTTTTTACGAACTTAGAATAGTCTTTTTCGACATCTTCCCAAGTAAGTTCGAATTCCATTTCTCGTTCGGTTGAAGAAAGTTCTTTTAAATTAATTTTCACAGCTGCTCCTTTACGTTTAAGCCGCCTAATATACAATGAGATAGGGCAAAAGTAAAGGGTATTCGAGGAGTATTTGGAGGTATAAGGATTCAACGTTTTGAGTCTTTGAGAAATGAATATTGAATCATGAATATTTGAACATTCGAGCAACCGAAGTTCGTCATTACTTGATCGCGGTGGTACGACTTCAATACATAGGTAACAAAAGCCCTTCAAAACATGGGTAACACTTTTGCAAATTATGGCATAAAAGAAGGAGATAGATTTTATGCCGTGGAAGGAGCAAAATGTGATGGATGCCCGACGAGCATTTATT
>JAIPIT010000028.1 GCA_021734505.1 Fidelibacterota bacterium
CCTATTGTGGTGTATGTTGATCTTGATAAATATATTGAGACAGCCGACGAGTCTTTAATACCGGAAATTCGCAAAGGCGATACCATTATGGTACCGCCAAAATTCGGGAAGAATTTTGTCACGAATTTTGCTGCATTATTGGCCATCGCGCAATCAATAACAATTATTGCATACTATATTGATAGGGTTGCAGCAGAATAATGACTTATAAAATAAAAGATATAGCCTTATCAGATTTTGGGCACAAAGAGATCAAGCTTGCCGAAGCGGAAATGCCCGGATTGATGGGTCTGCGGGATAAGTATAAATCATCCCAACCGCTAAAAGGCGCCAATATTACCGGCAGTCTGCATATGACGATCCAAACAGCGGTGCTGATCAAAACACTTGTGGCTTTGGGTGCAAATGTGCGCTGGGCAAGTTGTAATATTTATTCTACCCAAGACCATGCCGCCGCTGCGATCGCCGATCTTGGTATTCCGGTCTTTGCATGGAAAGGGGAAACCCTTGAAGAATATTGGTGGTGTACAAAACAAGCATTACTGTTTGGCGAAAACGGACCAAATCTTCTTGTGGATGATGGTGGTGACGCTACTTTAATGATCCATGAGGGTGCCCGCTTAGAAAAAGAATACGCCGAAACCGGAATCTTGCCCGAAATTACTACCGACAATAAAGAACTCTGTATTGTACAGAAACTTGTGCTGGAAGATATTGAAGTATTCCCTGCGCGCTGGCAGGATATTGCTAAGAATATTCGCGGTGTAAGTGAAGAAACAACAACAGGTGTTGCCCGGCTTTACCAAATGATGGAAAAAGGAGAATTGCTTTTTCCTGCTATTAATGTGAATAATTCGGTTACAAAATCTAAATTTGATAATCTCTATGGTTGCAGGGAATCACTTGCAGATGGTATCAAGCGTGGCACCGATGTGATGGTTGCGGGAAAGACAGTTGTTGTTTGTGGTTTTGGCGACGTTGGCAAGGGCTGTGCGCAATCTATGCGCGGTCTCGGCGCTCGGGTCATTATAACAGAGATCGACCCGATATGCGCCTTACAAGCCGCAATGGAGGGCTATGAGGTTGCTTTAATGGACAATATAGCCGACAAAGGTGATATTTTTGTTACAGCGACAGGAAATTGTGATGTTGTTACAACTGAGCATATGAATAAAATGAAAAATAATGCAATTGTATGTAATATCGGTCATTTTGATAATGAGATCCAGGTTGATGAACTTTATGCTATACCCGGTGTCAAAAAGGTCAATATTAAACCACAGGTTGATCAAATTATTTTCCCGGATAAACATTCCATTATCTTGCTTTCCGAAGGGCGTTTAGTGAACCTTGGTAATGCTACCGGACATCCTTCTTTCGTCATGAGCAATTCATTCTCAAATCAGGTACTTGCACAGATCGATCTCTGGCAAAATAAGCATGAACTTGGCGTCTATACTCTTCCAAAACATCTTGACGAAGAAGTGGCAAGAATGCACCTTGAAAAATTAGGTGTAAGATTAACGACACTAACCGAAAAACAGTCGAAATATCTCGGTATTTCAAAAGATGGACCTTATAAATCTGATCAATATCGTTACTGACGTCACAGAATTTCAAAAAAAGGAGAATTGTGTTCTCCTTTTTTTATTTATACCCTATTTTTCGCTGAAACTAAGGAATTAAATGATAGACATACTTTCAGGACTAAATGAGCGTCAAAGACAGGCTGTCATGATCACAGATGGACCGCTATTGATCTTCGCAGGAGCAGGATCAGGAAAAACACGGGTTTTAACGCGTAAGATAGCATATCTGTTACAGCAAAAAAAAACCACAGCTCATCGCATTCTTGCTGTAACTTTTACGAATAAAGCAGCTAAGGAAATGCAGGGGCGAGTCGCTGAGATTCTTGGCTCCGGTAATACAGTAAATATTGGAACTTTTCATAGTATCGGCGCACGTATTTTACGGAACGAAAAAAGGATAGAAGGCTATTCGGCTGATTTTACGATCTATGATACAAAAGATCAAAAATCTGTTATAACCGAGAGCCTGAAATACCTCGAACTTGATACAAAGATGTACGCGCCCTCTTTAGTTTCTCATTATATCGGCGAACAAAAACAACAATTACTTCTTCCGGCTGATGCAGCGAAAAGAACCAATAATGATTTCATGAAAGAAAAACTCGCTGAAATTTATTTTGAATATAATAAGCGACTGCAAGCGAATAATGCTTATGATTTTGACGATCTATTAATGCGTCCTATTTTAATGTTTCGCGAACATCCTGAAACAGCAGAAAAATACCGGCATCGCTGGGACTATATTTTAGTTGATGAATATCAGGATACCAATCATGTGCAATTTCAGCTTGTGAAATTATTTTCAGAAGTCTCAAAAAATATATGCGTAGTCGGTGACGATGATCAATCCATTTATGGCTGGCGTGGTGCTGATATCAGTAATATTCTGGATTTTGAAAAAACTTTCCCAAAGGCCCAAATAGTCAAACTGGAGCAAAACTACAGAAGCACAAAAAATATCATTGAAGCTGCTTCTGCCATGATCAAAGGAAATGGACACAGAGCCGAGAAAAGTCTTTGGACAGCACGTGAAGAGGGCGACAAGATCCTTCACAAAGAATGCGAAAGAGACTATAAAGAATCTGATTATATCGCTAAAGAAATTCGTTATTCAGGCAAGCCTTTAAGAGATTTTGCGATCTTGTACCGGACAAATGCTCAATCACGTTTACTGGAGGAATCGCTGAGGAATCTCGGTGTTCGTTATGTTTTGGTTGGCGGTGTAAAATTCTATGAACGAAAAGAAATAAAAGATATTCTGGCGTACTTGAATATCTTGATCAATTCGCGTGATGTGATCAGTTTAAAGCGAGCGGTCAAAACACCCAGCAGAGGTATTGGCGAGGGCAGTATAAAAAAATTGGAGGATTTTGCAATTCAAACCCAAAGAACACTTTGGGAAGCCATGCAATATCCACAGGAAGCCGGATTGTCGATAGCGATCTCTCAAAGAGTCAATTCGTTTATGAATATGATGGAAAGCCTAAAATCACAGATCAGCAAAATGGCACCATCGGAATTCGTGATGGAAATTTTGGAACAAAGCCAGCTTTTATTTGAATATCAGGATAAAAAAGATCCTGAACTGCGCGAGCGTTTCGAAAATCAAAATGAATTTTTAAATGGTGTAAAAATGTTTGAGACCTATAATCCCGATGCAAAAATTGAGGATTTTTTACAAGAGGTATCACTTCAAACCGATATTGATCAATGGGAAGACTCTTCTGATGCGGTAACTTTAATGACCGTTCATAGTGCCAAGGGTTTGGAATTTAAACATGTTTTTATTTCGGGAATGGAAGAAGGTTTATTCCCGCTTGAAAGAACCCGCATGAATCCAAAAGAGCTTGAAGAGGAGCGGCGTTTATTCTATGTTGCGATCACAAGAGCCATGAAAAATGTTACCATCACCTCAACCTTACAACGCATGCGCTATGGAAGCTTAATGGGCGCAACGCCGTCTACGTTCATTTCTGAGATCCCTGAAGAATTTCTCAAAAAAGATCTCATGCGCAAGAAAAGAACCTTCACAAGCGTATCTCAAGATTTTACGTCAAGAAAAAGCGCGGATTCTTTCTTTGTTAATGAAAGGCCCAAAAAGAGACCAGAATCTGCAATTTCTCCCATTAATCCACCAAAACCCGGATCGATCACAGTAGGTGACAGAGTGGCACATAAAATGTTTGGGAAGGGAAAGGTTCGAAGTATTATACGTTCATCTCAGGTATTATTAAAAATTACTTTTGACAATGGTATTGAAAAAACAATCGCAGAAAAATTTGTAGAGAAAACATGAAAAAACATGATTTGATTTGTTACGATTTTGACGGAACCCTGTGTAATACTTTACCCGATATTGTTAATAGTATGAATGTGGTTTTAGAACAGAATGGTTTTCAAAAAATACCACTTGAACGTATTCGCAGTTTTATCGGAAGCGGCATTTCAAAGTTAGTGGAACGTTCTGTATATTGTGCTCTTGCCGGAGAACAGGAAAATCCGGTAGACCCCGAAATGTTAAAGAAGGTAGGCAAGGAAATGAGCGAATACTATTCCGCCCATTTGGTAGATAATTCATATTTGTATGAAGATACTATCGATATACTGGAATATTATTCCGCTTATACCCAGATCGTCGTATCTAACAAACCGGAGAAAATGGTAACCGCTATGCTAAGCCATTTTGGTATTTTAAAATATTTTGATCTTGTTGTCGGCGGTGATACCCTGGATGTTTGCAAACCGGATATTAAAGTTTGGGAATTTGTCAAAGAAAAGATGCAGCTGCCAATTAATGTGCGAGGTCTAATGGTTGGCGATAGTATTCCTGACATAGAATTCGGGAAAATATCCGGGCTGACGACGGTTGCGGTAACATACGGATTCAACGATGTTCCCGTTTTAAAAGAAGCCGGGGTAGATCATATGATCGATAAATTATTACAATTAAAAGAAATTATTTAGTACATAAATAACATTGAGGGGGGCATTATGAAGAAAATAATCTTCTTACTTCTTGTTACATTATGTTTCGCCGGTGATCTAAACCTGATGTTTTGGAATGTGGAGAATTTATTTGACATTAGTGATGATCAATACAAAAAAGACGGGGATTTTCTCCCCGGCGGGGTCAAACGATATACATATCGTAGCTATTGTCTAAAAGTTCAACATCTTGCCGATGTTGTCAATAAAATAAATCCTCATATTCTTGCTATGGTTGAAGTAGAAAACAAGCCGGCTCTTGAAGCATTGCGTTGCGAGCTTAAACAACGGGATAAGTGGCGGATCCTGATCGATGACGGCCCGGATATTCGGGGAATTGATCCTGCCCTGATGTATAGAAGTGATAAGGTGAAATATTGCGGACATTGTTACTATCCGGTTTTTATCAAACAAAGAGGTTATCACAGTCGTCCGATTATGCGAGTGGATTTAGCCATACAAGAAAGTCTTGATACTATTGCTGTATTTATTAATCATTGGCCTTCGCGACGCGGGGGAAAAGAAGCGTCTGACCGCTACCGTAATTTTGCCGCATCGGTCCTTCTTGATGCTATTGACCAAACCCTGAAAACACATCCAAATCATCGCATTATTATGACAGGCGATTTTAATGACGATCATTGTGATTCATGTCTAACTATTTTATGTGAAAACCCGAGAATAAATTATCTTGAAAAAAGACTGCCGAAAAAAATTTACGGGACATATTATCATAATGGCGACTGGATACATTTCGATCATTTTCTTATTGCCAATTTTGAAGGCGCAGAGAATAAAGTATATGATGCGCAAATTATTGCTCCATATTGGATTAGGGAAAAGAAAACAAATGGCCCGCTGAGATTCTATAAAGGTGCCGAAACTTTAGGTGGTTATTCCGACCATTATCCCATTCTATTAAAACTTGGTTTAAAGAGGAAATATGTTGAATAATATGTACATCAATGCTAAATTCTTTGCAATTGTGGATAAATAATGAAAACATATATTTTAGCAACACAAAACAGGGATAAGATCAAAGAGTTCAAAAACAAACTTGGCGCAGCTATTTGTTTGAAAACTTTAGATGATTATCCCAACATCCCGGACGTGCTTGAAGATGGTACAACACTGGAAGAAAATGCATTAAAAAAAGCCCGAGAGATCAATGCATTTACGGGATTGCCGGCTATCGCAGATGACACCGGCTTAGAAGTTGATGCGCTTGATGGTGCGCCTGGTGTATATTCAAGCAGATTTGCGGGAGAAAGCGCCTCATATCAGGATAATGTGATCAAATTATTAAATGAATTAAAAGGTCTCAAGATGGAACAACGTAGCGCCCGCTTCCGTACAAGCATCGCCTTTGTTGACAGCAGGGAAGCATGGAGTGTTCATGGTTCTGTTGAAGGATTTATCCTGGAGCACCCAAAAGGTGAGGATGGTTTCGGATATGATCCGGTGTTCTATTATGAACCTTTGCAAAAAACATTTTCAGAGCTGGACCTTGATACAAAGAATACGATCAGTCATCGTGGAAAGGCCATAGATGCCTTTATTCATAAACTGAAAGAACTTAATCAAATTTAATGGAGGATATGTCCAGACCAAATTGCTAAAGAATTGATGTTCGAACGAAAAAGAGGCAAATATTAAAAAAGCGTTTCAGAAGCCGCGCATAACTATTGGTCTGGCCATGATCATGATATTTTCCCTTATATGGGGGGAAAGCTCTGATTATACTCCAAAATTTACTTATCATTTTCAAATCTCCGGCTTTACCGCCGCTTTCTCACAATCACCTTCCGGTTTTACTCGCGGTTATGACCAAACAAATAGTCCGATAAGTGTTAATTTTCCCCGATGGTTTTCCAATATTAAAATTTATGAAAGCGCAAACGACTCCGGTAACGTGATGGTCATTTCTGAGAAAATTGGAGATAATGACCTATCTACGCCACGTTATATTCCTTTTTCTGAATACTACATTTATAAAAAGACCTATGACCTAGATAAGATGTGGTACAAACGAGTTGCGATGACCGACAGTCTATACTTTTTTGACCCCCTTCAGCAAACTCAAGCAAGTAGCCAATCTCTTGAAATTATAGGTGCCGATATTGCCGGACAAAGGGTAGCTCTCAGGATTAGGGGACTAATTTCTATCACAGGTAAATATAATCAGCAGAATAATTCTATTATGGCAACCGGAAATATGGAGAGCACGCAAAAGAATTTTTTAATGGATCAAACCCAGCAGTTCACGATCGAAGGAACTATTGGAGATCGCATTACCATATCCATTGATGAAGATAGTGAACGAGATTTTGACTTTGAGAATGCAATTAAAATAAATTATACGGGTAAAAAAGACGAGATCGTCCAACGGGCGAATTTTGGAAATATCGGACTTTCTTTGCCGGGAACACAGTTTGTAACGGGCTCATCATCTTCCAGCGGGCTTTTTGGTGGGAAGGCTGTTATGAAGCTGGGGCCGGTAGATGTAACCGCTATCGCATCATACGAAAAGAAAGACAGCAAGAAAAAATCATGGGGTGGAGGATCGGACGACAATAGCGGTTCTACCGTCGAGATCTTTGATTATGAATACAAGCGCAACACCTATTATTATGTCAGTGAATTATATAGAGAGAACATGTATCCGCTGAATTTTCAGCAAGCGACTTTTTCATATTCACCTGACGATATTATTATAGACTATGATCTCTATATTAGTTGTAATGAAAGGGAAAACACAAAAACTAAAGCTGTTGCTTTTGTTGATATTGCCGGGAACGGAACGGCAAATGTTTTAAGCTCACACCCGGAAGAAGACGTTGCCGATTCGATATATTTTAAAAAACTTGAAGCAACTACGGCAGATAATCCATATGGCGATTATAGTATCGATCAGAATATGGGTTATATTCGAATGAACATGGGTATGAGTGATGATAATATTCTTGCAATTGCTTATAAAACAAGCAACGGTAAAATGTTTGGGGATCTTGATAATGGGAAATTCCTAAAGATCATTAAAGCGGAAAACCCCAAACCAAGTTATGTGACTTGGAATCTTGAAATGAAAAATATTTATGATCTTAAAGCAAGAAATATTGATAAAGAAGGCTTTGATCTGAAGATATTTTTTAATGATTCCAATCAACCGAAAGAATATGATAATAAAGGCATTTCATATCTAAAGCTTTTCAATCTGGACAATTATGACCAAAGTGGGGCGCAAGTGGAAGACGGGAAAATTGATATTAATCCACCGGGGTTGATCGTTGATCTCGTGCTCGGTGAATTATGGATACCCTATGCACGTCCTTTTCAAAACCCACCCGAAGGAAATTTAACATCCGGAATTTATAACGATAGTTTATTAGCTTCTGATGATGCCAACAGGCCCTCTGCAGAAAAGATATATACAAGTTCATATAATGATCCCGAGAGAAAAGAAAAGAAATACTATATTGAAGCTAAATATTCCAATCGCAGTTCAACCATTGATCTTGGAGAAATGTTCATTATTGAAAACAGTGAAGAGATATTGATCAACGGAAAAAAACAGACGAAGGGCGTTGATTATGATATCGATTATTTCTCAGGACTGATCACCCTGAAAAGTGCGGGGGCAATGGATGCAAATGCCAATATTGATATTAATTATGAAACAGAACAATTATTTGGCGGTATTGGCGAACAAAAACTAATGGCCGGCATGCGCGCAGAATACAAGATCAATGAAAAAGCGTTTATCGGCGCTACAGCCATGTATTACAATCGTAGCGTATTGGATGATAAGAACGTAAATATCGGTGATGAACCTTTTAAGAATTTCATATGGGACGTAAACGGTGAATTAGCTTATGATCTAAATTGGTTGGATAGAGCGCTGAATGCACTTCCAATGATCTATGTAAAGAGACCGAGTAATATAAAAGTAAGCGGGGAGATAGCCCAGATACTACCGAATCCCAATACCATTGAGAATGAAGAGAGTGGAGATTATAACGGTGTGGCAAAGTTAGATGATTTTGAATCGGCCAGCCAGGAAACTCCCATGAATATCAATTTCCAGAAATGGACACATGCCTCTAAGCCGGAAAACACATTTTTTAGCTCCAGTTTCCGTGAACGAGGATTCTTGTTCTGGTATAATCCTTTTTATGTCGGGGCAAACGGAGCAAAAACATTCGGTATCTATACTCAATATATTTGGCCGCAAAAAGAGACCACAGAGACCGATCAATATACAAACGTGTTGACAGTTGTTCTCGATCCTGAAGTAAATGGTATAACGGGACTTGAAACGCAAAATGATGTGCGCCAGATCTGGGGCGGTATTATGCAGCCTATCTACATGTATGATCAGAGTAAGAGCAAGTATATTGAGATTTGGGTCAAAGGTGAAAAAGGACAAGTTCAAGTTGATATTGGCGAAATTACCGAGGACTGGTATAATGCGGACTATGATCCCTCCTTCCCGGAAACGGAAATGGGAGACGGTGATAAAAATTATGAAGATCTGAACGATAATGGCAATCTGGAAATTTCAACAGACTATAATGAAGATACCGGAATAAACGGTTTTACTGATGAAGAGGAAATTGCTCGTGGATGGGATCCCCTTATCGATAATTTTGATAAAGAAGGCTACAAAGAAGGTAAGGTTCGTTATTGTAACGGATCCGAGGATAATGGCGGTACTGACGGCATTCAAATCTATCCCGAAACTGAAGATGTTGATCGCGATGGAAAACTTGATCAGGCCAATAATTATTACTCATATACTATTGATCTTAGCAGTGAAGAATGGCTGGCCTCAAGAACAAAATTTGACAATGGAAGTGAAACGGGCTGGAAACAGTATCGTATTCCCTTAACGGCAATGATCGATAGTGTCGGGAAACCTGATTTTATGTCGATTCGTATGATGCGTATGAGTGTGTTTGGCGTTGCCGATCAGGACACAATGCAATTTGCGTCCGTCTCTATCGTTGGTAACGAATGGCAGGAATTAGGACTTGCAGGTAAGGAGACTCCAATCTATAGCGTTGATGATGAGCGTTTTTTTATTACTGTCAAAAACTCAGATGAAGATGCAGATTATCAATCCCCGCCCGGAATTTCCGGTCGGGAACAAGTCAATGCCTTTGATGGAACAACAATTACAGAAAAAGAACAAGCTTTGGTTTTAAACTTTAAGGGATTACAGCCCGGCGAAACAGCCATGGCAGAGAAGATCATGCTTGAGAGTGAAACTTTGCTGATGTACAAAAAATTAAAAATGTTTGTTCATGGCCCCACATATATTACTGATGAAGAATCCAGAGTTGATCTGTTCCTTCGAATTGGTCGTGGTAATATGACAGATTACTATGAAGTAGTAACTAATGTATATTCCGGGTGGGCAGAGGAAAATAATATTGAAATGATCTTTGATGAGATCACCCAACTAAAAAATCGTGTTGATTTTGATGGAATTGAATATTTTAAATATAATAATGGTAATGTTCGGGAATACAGGCCCATAGATCCCGAAACAAGTGAATATACAGGCAAAATATTCCGGGTGGTTGGTAATCCGTCTCTATCCAGAATAGAAAAAATGCAATTGGGCGTTACAAATACTGATCCTTTCCGTGATTATACAGGTGATATCTGGGTTAACGAAATGCGTGTTGTAGAAAGTAACAACGATCCCGGAATGGCTATGCGTGGATCATTTGATATTGGTCTTGGCGGTTTATTAAGCTTTAATGCCAATATCAAGAAAACCGATGCGGATTTCCGCGAGGTCAATCAACAGATGGCAAACAATCAAAATACAAATGAATCATTTAACATGAACATGACGATTAATGCACAAAAAATATTTCCCGAAAAATGGAAAGTCGCATTTCCCGTGACCATGTCTCAAAGCCAATCTGCAAGCACTCCCAAGTATTTTCCCGGTTCAGATATCTTACTTGGTGAAGATCCCGGGGACAGCCTGATCACAACAATGAAAAGACAGTCGATCAACACATCGCTCAGGCGCTCGGGGGATAAAAGTGATCCATTGATAACCCGCTTGCTTTTGAATCCACTACAGGCAAGTTTTAATGCCTCGCGGACTGAAAACACCAGTCTTGAAATAGCATCTAAAGAAAATACAAGTATAACGGGGTCATTCGTATATTCACTTTCGCCATCAAAAGGTGAAGGTATTCCATATTTATCCTGGATTCCTTTTTTGAATGAAAAAACAAAAGGGGAGAAATTCTACTGGAAACCATCATCATTTAAATGGAATATGACTATTTCTGAAAAAGATGAAGAAAGGATCACCAGAAGTACCTCAGATACAAGCAGTACATATTCTTTTGGTATGTCAAAAGGAATGAACATTGCATTTGATCCCTTTGCGTCCATGAAGATCACTTATCAACGCGCCAGTGAAAGCGATCTTCAGGCATATAGTAAAAACATATGGGGTATATTTACAGATCTGGTCTATGATAGCCTGATGAATGGAATTAATGTCGGGGATGTTTATAAAATGAGTGAGAATGTAAGTTTAACTTACAATCCCGAACTTGCCAACTGGCTGAAACCGCGATTTACTTATAACTCAAACTATCATTATAATGCAAAAAGAGATCAATATTATGCAAATGTAGGTGTTTCACGTAAGTATTCGATGAGTGCAACCGTTTCTTTAAAACAAGTATGGGATACTTATGAGAAAAAAATTAATGAATTGATTAAAAAGAATACAAAAAGAAAAACAATTCCTGAAATTAAGAAAGAAGTTTTACCAAAAGATATCGCTCCCAAGGGAGCCGATGAAGATGAGACACGTGAGGAAGACCTGAAAAGCAAACGCACGCAAGCGCCAACGCGAAAATCCGCTGCCAATTCAACTAAGGTGAAACAACCGGCAAAGAAGATAAGCATTTCAGATCTTTTAGGTAAAATTGACCCGATCCGTTTTTCATATACTGATGATTTTAATAAATCGAACAATGGTATTACCGGAAGCGATACGGCTAAAATATATAAAGATGTTACCTATAAATATCGCTACGGTTTTGGTGACTATTATTATTTGCCGACAGGAACTTTTGAAGGGTCCATCGGTAATCCCTTCTCAAATAAGTTGCTTCGCTCCTTAAGTATATCCAGCGGCTTGAAATTAACAAAATCAATTTCTTTAAGGCTGGATTACAAACAAAATATTTCAACAGGAAGACAATATAGGTATAAGACCTCATCGGGTGATTTTTATGATGAGATCATACATATTATCGCTTTTGAAGATACCCTTGAATTGATACCCTACGATTCATCATCCACGCGAAATTTTATTCCCTTGGGTGAAACCGGCAGAGATGGCTTTGTAGCTCCGGATTATTCAATATCCTGGCGTATCAATCCAAGTCAATATAAATGGCTGAACGGGAAATTGGATTTTATTAAAGGGATTAACATTCAGCATCAAATGTCGGGTAAGGAAAGCATACGATACCGCTTGACCAATGATGAACTTCACTATTATTTGGGAGAAGAAACATCAACCTATACGTTGAATTTTACCCCCCTTATCAAAGCGTCATTTACATTTGCCGGTAATCTTCGTGCAGATATCGGTTATAATAAAACGATAAAGATCGACAATCAGGGCGATGTTGATCGCGATTATCTGAATACCAGCGTATCAAAAACTTATCAGGATAACATGACCTTTAACTTATCCTATGAATATAATAAAGGCATTACTATTCCGGTTCCTTTCTTGAAGAAAATTAAAGTGATCAACATGAAAAACGAGATCACTTTTTCCTTGCAGGGAAAATATGGAATGGATAAGACGGTCGTTAAATTAAAGGGCAATCAAGAATTTGGAGATCCGAAAAATTTCAGGATAAACTGGGAAGTTGAACCACAGATATCGTATCGTTTCAGCAAAAATATCGATGGACGGTTTTTCTTTAAATATGGCCAAAGAATTGATAAAACCCAAGAGTTGGATGGAGAGAACAAATCTGATGATTACAAAGATTTTGGCGTCACGGTTACCATCCGGATCAGTGGATAATGTTATGAAGCGTATCATAATTATTTGTGGAATACTAATTGGCTTATTGAGTGCCGGAGATATACCTTTTGATGCATATCGCGCCTTTACATATTTGGAAAAACAGGTTGCATTTGGCCCGAGAGTACCGGGAAGTCCGGGACAGATCATTTGCCGGGATTGGTTGGTGGAACAAAGCAAAATGTATGCCGATACCGTCATAATACAACATTATAAGGCTTATCGTCCCGACAACAAGACAACGGTGGATGCCTATAATATTATTGCAAGGTTTAATCCGGGAAATCCTAAACGTGTGATGCTGAGCACACATTGGGATACGCGTCCCATTTCCGATAAAGATTTTGTATATTACAATACACCGGTGCCGGGTGCGAATGACGGAGCAAGCGGAACGGCCGTGCTACTTGAATTGATAAAGCATATTGAAAATATTGCTCCTGATATTGGTGTTGATGTCGTATTTTGGGATGCTGAAGATATGGGTATTGCCGGAAACGGAAAATATTTTTGCCAGGGCTCACAATATTATGCTGAAAATCCCATATTGCCACTAGCGGAAAAAGGGATACTTATCGACATGATCGGCGACAAAGATCTTGAAATTCCAATAGAAGCAAATAGCATGCGATATGCTCCGGGATTGGTAAATGAAGTTTGGGACATTGCAAAGGAACTTGGCTATGAGCAAGTGTTTCGAAAGCAAATTGGAAATGACATCTATGATGATCATATTTCTCTAAATATAAAAGCAGGTATTCCCACAATTGATATTATTGATTTTCACTATCACTACAAGGGCAAAAATATTTGGCACACGCCCCGTGATCTGCCGGCCCATTGTTCTCCACAAAGCCTCCAATACATTGGAGATGTTCTCTATACCTGGCTTTCTCGTCAATAAGCTCTGGCTTTTATTAATTGTAATTATTATATTCATATAAATAGGGGAAACTATGGCAAGAAATTATCATATATATTATAATAAAAATATGGAAAATATTTCTCTTGATTGGAGTTCTCCATTATGGCAAAAAGCCCAAATTGCCAGGATCGATAATTTTCACCCCCAAAGCAGTGACCACAGGCCCGAAACATTAGTTAAAATTCAATATAACCCCAAAGGTATATTTGTAATTTTTAAGGTTAAAGATCAGTTTGTACGTACACATTATACGGATTACAATGCGAATGTTCACGAAGATAGCTGTGTTGAATGGTTTATCCGTCCACCCCAAGCTGAAGGATATTATAATTTTGAAGTGAACGCAAGTGGTACGTTGCACGTGAATTATATAGTTGATCCTGAGCGTGATGCCAAAGGAGAACGCAAAGATATGCGAAGTATCCCCGAACAACATGCAAAACAGATTGAAATACTGAGCAGCTTGCCTCGTGTGGTTGATCCGGAGATAAAAGAAAAAATTATTTGGTTTCTTGCACTTAATATCCCCTTTACTTTTTTTGAATATTTTACACCGTTAAAGAAGATAAATAGCTCAATCTGGCAGGGCAATTTATATAAATGTGGAGATAAAACCTCTCACCCACACTGGGCGGCATGGAGTCCTATTGAAAAATTGAACTTCCATCAGCCGATTCATTATGGAGAATTTACTTTTAGTGAAGTAACCGGGTGAAATAATTATTTTCATATAATATAATCGCAATGCAAACATCCAATATCCAAGGGTGTCCAGATGAAGGAAACAAGCTATGAAAAAGTTTGCTAGAGGGAACATGCGCGGAACAGTACTTTTTATAGATATTAAAAACTTTCTCGGAATAAGCGGAATATTAAGCCCTAAAGAAACCTGTCAATTTGTTATGGAAGTCATCGAACCATTATCCGATAGTATTCAAGAGCATCATGGATATGTATGTCAGATACAAGGTGATGCAATAATGGCTGTTTTCGGACTGGAAAAACCTCAAAATAATCACGCCGATAATGCCATAGAATGTGCTCTGGAAATGCAAAAAATACTTAGCTCGATCAATCCGGTGAAAATTAATAAAATCCGTATACCTCTTTCTGCGCGTATTGGTATTTGCTCCGGTGATCTTTATGCATGCGATATCAATGTTGCTGGACGAAAAGAATTTACAGTGTTAGGAAAAACTGTGAATTTGGCGTCTCGCTATCAAAAGATAAATAAATTTTATAACACGAAAATATTGATAGATGAAGCCGTATTTGCTTATATTAAGAATGAAATAGTCACAAAGAAATTAGATAAAGTTGAAATTGAGGGTTGTTCCGAGCGCACTCAGATCTATGAGGTGCTATTTGCAGGAGCAAATAGCAATTTAGATGCTTTTCAAAGGAAAGTCCATTATGAAAAGGGACTCACACATTATCTTCAGGGTAATTGGGATGAAGCGATCGAGTGTTTCTCAAGAATAGCGGAAGATAACGCAAGCTACTTAATGATCAAACGCTGTAAACAACGCAAAGCACTTCTTGAATCTTCTTTGAGTAGTGAGAAAATCGACACATAGAGGTTCACATGGAATATATTCTTTTCATTTCCGGTATCGTTCTCGGTGCCATAGCCGTATATATTATTTTTCAATTTATTCAAAGAAAAAATAAAAGCCAATTGGAAGACCAAAAAGCATTAACCCAGGAAGCATATAATCAAATAGCACGTTTTGAAACCGAAAACCGCCTGTTAAAAGAAAAAGATGCAGAAACTGAAGATATGCAAAAGTCACTAGGTGAAAAATTTGAAAATCTTGCCAATAAAATATTTGATGAAAAAGATAGAAAGAGTACAGATAAAATTAAATTGGTACTTGAACCAATTGAAAAAGACATTAGTCAATTTCGAAAAAAAATTGAAGAATTACATTCTGGAACCAGCGATAGAATGACAACCCTGACTGCCAAAATAGAAGAACTGCAAAAATTAAACCAAGTGATCACGGAAGAAACAAGCAATCTGACAAGAGCATTAAAAGGAGATGTGAAAAAACAAGGGAATTGGGGAGAATTGATCCTGGAGCGCCTGCTGGAAATGTCCGGTCTGCGTAAAGGTATGGAATATGAAACTCAGACATCATTCACGGAAGAAGCAGGTCGCAAACAACCTGATGTGATTATTAATCTTCCCGAAAACAAACATCTTGTAATAGATTCCAAGGTTTCTTTTGTTGACTATGAAAAATTTATTAAGGCTGAAGATGCCGATGAGATTTTGCGACATAAAAAAGCATTGATCGTATCAATGAAGCGACACATTGACGGTCTGAATGAAAAACATTATCAGAGCCTGAAAGACATCAATTCACCGGATTATGTTTTTATGTTCATTCCCATAGAAGGTGCTTTTGCAACAGTCATGGAAGAAGATATGTCTATTTATCAATATGCCATTAAAAAGAACGTGATCATGATCGGTCCATCTTCATTATTGGCATCTTTAAAGACAGTATCTTTTATCTGGCAACAAGAGAACCAAACCAAAAATGCTATGGAGATCGCAACAGAAAGCGGAAAAATGTTAGATAAGTTTATTTCATTCTATGAAGATTTTGAGAAGATTGGCAAACAAATGCAGACAGTGCAAAAAACATATGAAGATGCGGAAAGTAAACTGAAAACAGGACGCGGGAATCTGATCGACAAAGCAAATAAGATCAAAGAAATGGGTGCTCGCACGAGCAAACAATTACCTGAATCAATAAAATAATAAAAATTTTGTTAACATTGTGAGATCTTGCGGGTCTAATTAGAGACAAACAGGTTAGGGCATGGTAAATAAAAGAGATTTCGAAAAGTGGGTGAAGGAATACCATGACCGTATCTACGCTACGATCTTTCACATTGTGGGAAACGAGGATGATGCACTGGACTGTACTCAGGACGTGTTCCTGAAGGCGTACAAGAAACGTTCTTCCTTTCGGGGTGATTCCGCTCCATATACCTGGCTAAGAAGCATAGCGACTAATTATGCGCTAAATTTCGTAACCAGAAGCAAGACTGCTGCATGGAAAGAATATCATGAATACGAGCATGCCGATGAACAGGAAGAAAAGGAAGTTAGAGTATTTCAGAAAAGCTGGCTTGACCATCTTTCAAAAATGGAGCGCCGGGTCGTTGAAACAAGAGTATTTGAGAAACTCTCTTTCCGTGAAGTAGCGGAAGTCTTGAATACCAGCGAAAACTCAGCAAAAGTCCTTTACCACAAAGCAATAAAAAAACTGCAACAGGTAGTAAAATGAACTGCGAAAAAGTACAAGAATTATTTCCCGAATTACAGGACCAACCGGATCGTTATCCGGAAGCCGTTAAGCATTTGGAAACCTGTTCTTCTTGTAAAACACTCTTTCATATTTTTGAAGGCTTTAGCGATGATACGTCCGTATTGATCGATCCGGAAAAGCGAGACATGAATTTTTTAAATATCCAAAAGAAAATGAAACGCCATGACAAGATTGTTTTTACACGTCGTCTTAGCTCTGTAGCCGCAATATTTTTACTGTCGATCGTCACCATATTTAATATAAATCAATCATCAACCATTTCAATAGCCGATATCAGCGATGACATTTTATATCTGCAATCGGAGAGCAGCATGGTGCCGGCGGTTTCAATGGATCAGGATGATATTATCGAATATCTGGCACAATATGAAAGTATTGAATCATTAGAAAACCTGTTCTAAGATTTGAATAAGGAGAATAATATGAAGAAGTTATTTACAATTTTAATTATCGCCGTCTTCGCCTTCGCTGGTTTGAGTGCACAAGGAATGCAAGAAAAACGCAATAATGATCCGAATAAAAATGAACATTGTATTGGCGATCAACCATACTATCAGTATATGGTATTTCGCATGACAGAAATTTTAGAATTAACTCCAGAACAGGCAGAGAAACTATTCCCATTAAATCGCCCATATCGTGACAGCAAGCACTCGTTGCACATGCAAATGAATGTTTTAAGCGATGAAGTATTCCAAAAGAAAGAGATCACAGAATCTGATTTAGAAAAGTATAAAAATGAAATTGATCGACTTCATAAAGAAGAAATGAAACTCGATGATAAATTCATTGGAGATGTTGAAAAATTTCTTGAACCGGGGCAAGTTGCAAAACTAATATTCTTTGAGCCTCGTTTCAGACAAGAATTATCACATGAATTAAAACAACGTTATCAGCCGAATCCGGAAGAGAAGAAGGGTAAAAACAAATTCTGGAAAAAGCGTAAATAATTTAAAAGGAGAAAATCATGAAACGCAAACCAATCACCATCGCACTTGCCCTTCTGTTAGTAGCCAGCATGGCCTTCGCCGGCATGAATGAAAAAGGCAAGCCTATGCAGATGCAGGGCAAAATGAACGGCGAGAACTGCCAGTTACTGACCGATGATCAACGTTCTAAAGTCGGAGATGCAAAACGTGACTTCGAAAAGAAAGCCATTCCGCTTCGTGCAGATGTCAAAGTGCTGATGATCGAGATCGACGAAATGATCACCGATGGAAAAACAGCCAAAGAGATAAGTTCCAAACTGGATAAACTGAATGCCGTCAAGGCGGAGCTTGCTACCAACAAACTGGATCATCAAGTTGAAGTCCGTAAGATCGTCGGCGAAGAAAATTACCGTAAAATGCAAATGCATAAAAAAATGATGCCCGGAATGCAGGGTGAACACAGAAAAAAAACGGGTGGAAAAATGCATGACGGCCGTGGTCAAAAAGGTGAATGCCGTAATGATGGACAGCCAAGAAATAAATAATTAGCAGACAATCCATACACATACATAAAAAGCCCCGGTCATTGTCCGGGGCTTTTTATGTAAGGGAAAAATATCTAGACAAAAAAGTAACGACGCAATGCATTGCGTCGTTACAATATTACTTATTGTGCCAATTTATTTTTTAAGAACCTTTTCTGCCAACTCTTTAGCCAAAATATCACAAAGTTCATAGTCGTTCTTGTCTGCTGAGTATTTGGCTTCGATCGAAGAGCCAACTTGATCCCAGTCTAATTCCTCTACCAGCTTATTGAGTGATTTTACACCACCACCACTCCAGGTTGAGGTTCCTAGTATGGCAACATGGCGAGATACCATTTTTCTTTCAAGGAATTTATCTATAATTTGTTTAACTGATGGAAAAAGTGCGTTATTGTAAGCAGGGGAAGCAAGAACAACTCCATTATATTTCCACACAGCCGAGAGCATGAAGGAGGGATGCGTTTCCGAAGCGTCGTAAACTTCAACTTCCGGCACACCGGCTTCTTTCAATTTGCGCGCAAAATAGTCCGCCATTTCTTCGGTATGACCATACATTGAACCGTAAATGACCACAACACCGGGTTGTGTTTCTTCACGACTCCATTTATCGTAGCGGGTGAGCGCCCAATTAATATCCTTTCGGAAGACGGGACCATGTGTTGAAGCGAGCATTTTGATTGGAACATCCTTAAGTACGGTAAATGCACGTTGGACGTTTTTACCGTATTTACCTACAATATTGGAATAATATCGACGCATTTCATTTTCGTAGCAATCAATATTTAATTCATCGTCAAAAATACCTCCATCCAATGATTTAAAACTTCCAAAAGCATCTCCGGAAAAAAGAATGCCGTCTTTTTCGTCGAAAGTCATCATCGTTTCAGGCCAGTGAACCATGGGTGTTGAGTAAAATCGCAGTATGCGATCACCGGTTTCCAAAATATCACCATGGTCAATGATCAGTTTGTTGTTCCACTCCCCATAAAAGCCATCCAAAAATTTAAAAGTATTTCGGTTTCCCACAATACAGAGATCGGGATAAGATTTTAATAAAGACGTCAAGGCGCCAGAATGATCGGGTTCAGCATGATTTACAACGATATAATCCAATTTCTTGCCTTGCAGAATATCTTTTATTTCAGAAATGAATGAATCGGTATTTGATAATTCTACTGTGTCGATCAAGACGGATTTCTTATCGTTGATGAGATATGCATTATATGAAACACCTTGAGGCAAGGGCCAAAGATTTTCAAAACGGGATGTACGACGATCATTAACGCCAAGGTAATACACATTTTCACTTAACTTAATATTTCTGTTCATTATAGCTCCTGTTTTGTAATGTGAAATATACAATAAAAATTGAATTATGACAGAATAATTTAGACAAGATAACAGGATGAACCGAAAAAACAATAAATATGAAACATTATCCCAAGACTCCCGCCCGGAATGAGATGTTATATTTTCTGTAAATTGATATACTATGTGTTTTTTACCATTGCGTGAGCTCAGGTCTTCAAATTGACATAAGTCACCCCAACACCGCCATGTTCGGGCTTGGCAAACTGGAAATTTTTGATCCGCTTGTCTGTGGATAAAAGATCATGAACGACCTTTTGCAAAACTCCGCCACCGGTGCCGTGAAGAATTTCCAAAGTATTTATACCATTCAAGATTGCATTGTCGATGAATTTATCAGTTTCTATAATAGCATCTTCGGCACGCTTGCCGCGAAGATCAAGATGATATCCGGAGCCTGCATAGGAATGTGATACCATAGTAGAAATGCGTTGTTTGGTCTTTTTTGCGGGCTCAAACCAATCTGCCTGTAAACGCAAGCGCGAACCGTCAACATCTACCCATATCTTTTTGGTTTTTTGATTGATCTCAAGAATAATTCCATTCTGTCCCATTGTGGGGATATACACTTTCATTCCCTCTCTAAGATCTTTCATTTTTAAAGTAGTCGTTGTTTGCGGAGCTTCGTTTATTTCTTTTTCGACAAGCGTCTCTTTCGCCTTTCTAAAAACACTTTGTGCAGCCCGGATAGAATTTTTACTTGCTTGGTGCTCCCGAATTTCCCGAATGCTGGATTCCAGTTCTTTGCGAAGGTCAGCGATCATACTTTCTGCATGTTTAACGGCTTCCTTTTCTGCTTTCTTGTATTTGTGGTCAATATCGTTCTTTTTTTCGTTTATGTAATCTAATTTATCTTTGTAATCTTTTTCGCGTTCCTTGGTTTCCTTCAGTTGAGTGTCATAACGACTTATTTTGCGTTGCAGGTCAACAATGAGCCGTTCAAGCTTTTCACGTTGTTTACCGACACGTTCTTTTGCATGTTCGATCACCCTGGCATCCAATTCGTAACGTTGCGCAATATCAATGGCATAAGAACTTCCGGGAATACCAAGAATGAATTCGTAATTCGGTTCTAAATTCTTGTCGTTAAAGCGCATACTCCCGTTTTCAAAATGCGGGTTATCAAATGCCAGAGTTTTAAGTGAGCCGTGATGGGTTGTTGCAATGACGGTAGTGCCGCGTTCACTCAGAACTTTTAAAATACCTTCAGCCAGAGCCGCGCCCTCATCGGGATCGGTACCCGTACCCAATTCATCTATCAAAACCAGACTTTTGTTTGTGGCCTTCTCAACAATATTTTTTAGTGATAATATGTGTGAAGAAAAAGTCGATAATCCGCCATCAATGGATTGGCCGTCACCTATGTCAACGAATATATTGTCATACTCCGGGAAAGTGGACGATGCTTCTGCCGGGAGTAAAAAACCGGCCTGGTTCATTACGGAAAGAAGGCCAATAGTTTTTAGGGTAACAGTTTTACCTCCGGCATTCGGACCGGTGATAATAATTCCGCATTTATCTTTTGGCAGGCTCAAATTTAATGGAACAGGTTCTTTTGAGAAATTAAGCTCGAGATTTCTTCCCCTAACAATACGAAGTATTTTATCATTATCATCGGGTTTATCCATTTTATATTCAATGGCAAGCAAACCGTGTGCCCGTATTATATCAAATTTCTCCAAAGCCTCAATACAGAGCTGGATAGAAGGCAAATAATTTCTTATTTTATCACTTGCGTCTAAGAGAATGCGACGGACTTCCATACGTTCTTCTTGTTTCGCCTGGTAAAGCTCATTGTTCATTTCAACAATAACCAGGGGCTCAACATAAACCGTTTGCCCGGTTTGTGATTGATCGTGAATAATTCCGGGAGCTTTAGATTTTCGTGAAGACCGAATAGGGATGACCTGCCTGCCATTACGAAAGGCAACAACATCTTCCGATGCGATAGATTCCTCCACCCATTGAGCTGCAATATGGCTGACCTTAACTCGAATATTTTGATCGAGCTTTACAATCTTTTTTCTCAGGCGGAACAACTCAGATGATGCATTATCTGCGATCTGTCGTTCGGGATTAAAAAGTGCAAAGAGTTCTTGTTCAATAAGCTTAAGATCGGGATTGTATATACTGATGATCTTTCTCAATTCCCGGTATTTATTTTCACGCTGTTGAAAATATACCGATACGTGGCGTGCGTGCTTAACTATATCAAGCAACACCCAAAGTTCTTCCTCGCTGAGAACAGTGCCTCTTACTTTTGTTTTTGATACAACTTCCTCCATTGAGTAAAAACCGATCAAGGGGAGAGGCGTATCAAGGGCAAGCAGATCTCTCATCTCCAGATTTTGAAGTTGTTTGTGAAGGTAAACCGATCTTGGTAAAAAAGAATTAATACCAAGAGCATTTAGGTTACCATTCTCGGTCATTGTATTCTCGGCCAGTTTTTCCCTGACGAGATGAAATCCAAGTTGTTGATATAATTTTTCCATGATCTTCAATTTTAAATTAGTGATATGGGATCACGATTAATGAGCGCTTTAACGCCCTTTTCTTGTTGTCTGAAACTCTTAAGAATGTGCACAATTATGTTTGCCGTTTTATTACCGTTCGGATCATTATTCCGATCTGCTTTTATAAGAATTTGCCAGCGTGTTTTATCTTTTACTCGTTCAATCGGAGAAGGTGCCGGTCCCAGACATCTTGATGGCGATATTTTTGAAACCAGGGTTTTATACATTCTACCGGTAGCCGCTTCAACCTCTCTGGCATTTTTACCGCTGATGCGTACAAGAAACAGTCGGCTAAAAGGCGGGTATTGAAGAGTTTTTCTTTGAAATAGTTCAAGGTTATAAAAAGCGCGCAATTCAAGCTTTGCCGCCATTTGGATCAAGGGTTCTTCGGGTGAAAAAGTTTGAATATAAACATCTCCGGAGTATTCTCCACGCCCGCTTCGGCCACTGACCTGATAGATCAATTGGAAGAGGCGCTCACCGGCACGATGATCCGGAATGCCCATACCGGTATCGGCATTCATGATCCCCACCAAGGTTACATTCGGGAAATCCAAGCCCTTTGCTATCATTTGAGTGCCGAGCAAAATATCATGTTGTTCTTGTTCAAATTCATTTAAAATACGAGCATGTGCATGTTTGGTACGCGTAGTATCCATGTCCATCCGCGCAACGCGAACTTTTGGAAATATCTTTTTTAATTCTTCTTCGATCTTTTGTGTGCCGTGTCCCATAGCGCTTAAAGTGTGAGTGTTGCAATGAGGACAAATATTGGTAAGAGGATAAGTGGCATTGCAAACATGGCACATAAGCTTATCAAGTCGTTTATGGTAGG
>JAIPIT010000029.1 GCA_021734505.1 Fidelibacterota bacterium
GGGTCTCCCTCATCCGCATTACATATAATGTATTTTTTATCTCCGGGAGCATCATGAGCAAATTGCCATTTCAAGCCCGTAGGAAAACCCGCACCGCCTCGTCCGCGAAGTCCTGAATTCTTGATCTCGTCAATAACCGCTTGAGCTGTCATTTTCTTGCAAACTTTATCTAAAGCGACATACCCGCCACGATCAACATATTCATCAATACTATCCGGATCGATCACACCGGAATTACGTGTAGCAATGCGGACCTGCTTCTTTAATTTGTAATTTCCCGGAGCTTCTTCGGTTTTAGAAAGCAATAATTTATTAGCCGGTGGATCATTTTCTACAAATTTGGAAATATCCCTGACAGTAAGATAACCATAGAAACGGCTATCCCCTGCTTCATCAATAACTTCTACCATCGGTTCGGCATAACAAAAACCGATACAAGCCGTTTTCTTTAGTTCAACAGATCCAGGTAAGCCTTCTTTGAAAGCCTGATATATGGCATCAGCGCCGGCAGCCAATCCACAGCTTGCCATTCCAACTTTGATCGTTTTAATAAGCATAATGTTTATTCGTATTTATTCAGAATTTTTTCAAGTTTATCGGAAGATAATTTACCATATGTATCTTCATTGACCATGATGACCGGGGCTAAAGAACAGCAACCCAGGCATGCGACCTCTATAAGTGTAAAACGGCCATCCTCTGTCGTTGTTTGATCACCTTTTAATTTAAGTATGGTTTTTAACATAGAGCCCAGGTTATCAGCACCGGATACATGACAAGCCGTTCCTTTACATATTCTTATTAGGTGCCGACCCTGAGGTTCTAAACGGAACATAGAATAAAATGTGACAATTCCATAAAGCTCTGCCGACGGTATGCCGGTATGTTCGGAAATAAACCTGATGCTATCCTTGGAAATATAGCCCGCAATTCCCTGAACATCCTGCAAGATCGGAATTGCAGAACCTTTTTTGCCTTCATATTTTTTGATGATACTTAAAATTTGTTTATTCATACTGATAATAAGTTAAGAAAATGAACATTTTTTTCAAACAGATTTTTTAGTTATAAGTGATGAATTATAAGTGATGAGTAGACAATAGAGAGATGAGTGATGAGTTATAAGTGATGAGTATAGAACAGAGTGTTGAGTGATGAATTATAAGTTATGAGTAGAGCTTAAATTGTGAGCTGTGTCACACTTGAAATTTCTGGGTTTAAATTAAGTTGAAATTCTTTTATCTTCCTTAGATTATTCAGGGGTTTGGGATGAAAAAAGAAGGTGCGATTTTAAGAAAGAGTTATGATTTTGCATTAGAAATTATCGAGCAATATGATAATATTCGTTTTAGAAAAAAAGAATTTACTTTAAGTAAACAATTGGTCAGAAGTGGTACATCTATTGGCGCTAACGCTAATGAAGCACAACATGCGGAAAGCAGAGCAGATTTCATCCATAAACTTGCGATTTCTCAAAAAGAGTGTATAGAAACCGAATATTGGCTAAATCTTTTAAAGGATTCCCATTATCTGAATCAAAATGAATTCGAAAATCTTATATCAAAAGCAAATGAATTACACATGATGATCACATCCGCAATAATCACCTCAAAATATATCCTTAACAGAAAATAATTTCTTACTTAATTGAACACTCATAACTGAATTGGGGCTCTCATCACTCATAACTGATTTTGAGTACTAATCACTTATCACTCATAACTCATAACTGATTTTGGACACTCATCACTCATCACTTACAACTCATCACTAATTTTGTATTGTGTATCATTTACTTTTTCACTAAAATTCCCTGATGAAAGATATAAACGATATACACCTGTTTTCTCTGCTTGAAAATATTCCTTACGAGAACATATCTAAGATACTGCGTTTGGAAATGGATCCGGAGAAAAGACCGCGAGATAGTCAAACGCTTCTTGCCGATCACCGGGATTTTCATTTTGGAGGAACCTGTTTTTCTCTGGTAAATCTCGTTGTGCAATCACTTTCTGTTGAGGGCTTACGCGCTTACCCCGTAAAAGCTGATATTCATCGCAGGACTTTCCCTCATTTCTTTGCTATCGTCGAGGAAAATGATAAAAAATACCTTATTGATCCAGGTTATCTCATTAATACACCTATTGAGATCAAAGAAGATGGACTCACAATACAAAAGAACGGTGCCATCGATTTTGTGGTAAAACACATTGACAAAGGTCAGCACCAGCTTCAAACAATTACGAAAGGACAGCACAAAACACGCTATACCTTTCATATTGAACCCTTAAGCGATAATGAATTCCAAGAAAGCTGGATTGAATCCTTTAATTACATGAACGCCATCGTGGCATCGCGTTTTGTGGATGAAAAATTTATATACATCAATGGTAATTATGTCCAGATCCGCAGTAAAGGAAATATTGAAAAATACGATCAGGAAGAAAAAGCCCTGGAATATTTGAATACCTATTTTGAATTGGATGAAAATATCGTTCATACCGCAAATGAGCTATTAAAAAAATATCTCAAGAAGTAAGCATATTCAGGAGAGGAGATCATCGTGACAGGAAAAGAATTAATTTTTAATACGCTTGCCGATAAACCGACAAATAGATTGCCTTGGGTACCATTTGCGGGTATTCATGCGGGTAAACTCTGCGGTTATAATGCCACAGAAGTTCTGAAAAGCGCAGATAAACTCTATGAATCATTGATGAAAGTTCATGAAGTCTATCTTCCTGATGGTCAGCCGGTCGTTTTTGACCTTCAACTTGAAGCCGAAATACTCGGATGTGATCTAATGTGGGCCGATGATAGTCCCCCATCTGTGATCACCCACCCCCTTGCAGATAATTTTACTATCCCTACTCAAATGCCCACTGAAAATGACGGGCGCATTCCTATCGTTCTGGATGTTATGCGTAGAATGAAAGCATCCGTCGGTGGTTCTACCGCCCTTTACGGGTTGATCACCGGTCCTTTGACCCTTGCGGCACATCTCAGGGGGTCAGACCTCTTCATGGACACCTATCTCGAAGAAGAGAAAGTTCGTGATCTTATTAATTACTGCAGTGAAGTTGCCAAGAAAATGACAGATATGTATATTGAAGCAGGCATGGATGTCATAGCCGTTGTTGACCCTGTTGTTTCTCAGATATCACCGGATATGTTCACACAATATCTTCATGCACCACTTTCTGATCTTTTTGCTTATATAAAAGGAAAAAACACATATTCATCATTATTCGTCTGTGGTGATGCCACAAAGAATATGGATGTAATGTGTCATACTCAACCCGATATAATCTCAATTGATGAAAATATCGATATGGTCGCGGCTAAAAAAATTACTGACGCTCACCATATTGTTATTGGCGGGAATATCCCTTTAACAACTGTTATGCTTCTCGGTAATCAGCAGGATAACGTAAAGTTCATCGTTGACTTTATCGAAAGCGTCGATCATAAGCATCTGATCATCTCTCCGGGCTGTGATATGCCCTATGATACACCGGTAGAAAATACGGTCGGCATTATGGATGCTCTTCGAAATCCGGATTCTTACAAGAAAATGCTAGAAAATTATACTAAAAAAGAACTCGATATTGAAATTGTACTTCCCGATTACAAGCACTTATCCAAGCCTTTGATCGAAGTTTTTACCGTAGATTCAGCCTCCTGTGCCGCTTGCGGATACTTAAAGCTGGCCGCAACAAGACTTTACGATATCTTTAGCGATAAGATCGAGGTTGTTGAATACAAAATAACTGAAATGGAAAATGTTGCCCGGGTTAAAAAGCTGGGAGTTAAAAACCTTCCTTCTATTTATGTAAATGGTGAATTGTATGTGTCGTCTATCATTCCTAATCATCAAGAATTTGTCGAATATATAAAAACCTTGGTTTAAAAATGGAACTTCACCTTGTTTCGGGATTTTTGGGAAGTGGCAAGACCACATCCATTATTACTCTCTGTAAACATTTGATGCAAAAAGGCAAAAAGGTCGCCGTCGTCACCAATGATCAGGGGAAATATCTTGTTGATACTGCATTTTTCAGAGCATCGGATATTCCGGCAACCGAAGTCCAATCAGGATGCTTTTGCTCCAACTATCAGGATCTGGTCGAACAATTGGACGAACTTTGCGTCAGGGTTGGTCCGGATGTGGTATTTGCCGAGTCGATCGGCTCTGCCGGTAACCTCGTCGGGACCGTTTTACAGCCTTTGCTCAATACTTCAAAATATACTCCTTCATCCCTGTCGGCAATCGTTGATGCACGCCTGTTCTTGCGCTTGCTTCACGACGAACCCCTGCCTTTCTCTGACAGTGTTTCCGCCACATTCCGAAGTCAGCTTAATGAATCTGACTTGCTTATTATCAATAAGATAGACTTATTGTCTTCAGATGATATCAAAGAGATCAAGTTTAAGATCAATGAACATTTTCCTGACAAGAAATACCTTTTTCAGTCAGCGTTTTCTACAAGCGATATTCAAAATTGGTATAATAATATCAGAGTATTAAAAGTCTCTGAAATGAAAGATTCAGGATTGAATAGTCAACTTCACCAACGTGCACTTCTTCGATTAAAATGGATGGAAAGAGTATACGACTTAAAAAGCAAGAATAATGTATTCGATGAAATTCACAACATTATTGATACAATGTTAAAGCGACTTTCGGGAACACCTCGTGCAATAGCTCATATTAAAGCATATATCGAATATAACGGGAAATACTTGAAAATAGGGATTACATCTTTAAACGAGAATGACTGGCAGGACCAATTGCATGATCTCTTTGCACATTCTGCAAAAGTTATTATCAATGCCAGAATTCATTCGGATGATGATATTGATGATCTTTTTATTTTATAGAGACGTTAGATCTTGCGTCTCTACACAATTTACATCTTCTTTTAAAATCATTTCACATTAATACCTAAAATAATTACATTACAAGTTGTTAGCAATAAGGAGTAAATTATATGTTCAAGCGTTTAATCATAGTTATTTTAATGGGTATTTCTCTGACCTATGCCGATGAAGGCATGTGGCTTATGTCCCAGATCAAGGATCTGGATCTTGAGAATAAGGGATTTAATATCTCTGCAGAAGCTATCTATGACCAGGAAAAAGGCGGTTTATACAATGCTATTGTTTGGCTAGGCGGCTGTTCAGCATCCTTTGTTTCGTCTCAGGGACTTGTATTGACCAATCACCATTGTGCTTATGGTTCTTTACAACGTGCATCTGCCCGGGATGGCGTTGATTATATCAAAGAAGGTTTTCTGGCTGAAGATCAAAGCAAAGAACTTCCCGCCCCCGGTCAATACGCCTATGTTCTGACCTCTGTTGAAGATGTAAGCAAAGATATTTTCAAGGCGGCAAAAAAAGCTGCCGATCTAACGGAGCGTGAAACCCTAATAAAGAAAATGATTCGTGATATTATTGAAGAAACTGAAAACGATCGTGATGATATCTATTGCGAGATCGCCAAACTCTATGAGGGTCGTGAATATCGTAAATATGTCTATACCAAATATCTGGATGTACGAATTGTTTATGCTCCACCGGAAGCAATTGGAAAATACGGTGGGGATATTGACAACTGGATGTGGCCGCGCCACACAGGCGATTTCACTTTTTATCGCGTATATCAAGGTCCTGATAGCATGTCGGCCCGCTACGCACCCGAAAATATTCCTCTAAATGTTGATACCTGGTTAAAAGTCAGCACAGAAGATCTTTCTGTCGGGGATCCGACTTTTATTATCGGCTTCCCTGGTGTAACGACCCGCTATCGCACGGCAGCAGATATCGAATACAGCGTGAATAGGATTTACTTGCCCTATATTGCCAAATACAAGGATCTCCTTGCTATCATGGAGCGATTATTTGAAAAAGATCCTCAAGCTAAAATTCGTTTATCGAGTATGCATGCCAGTTTAAACAATTACATGAAAAAATATCAGGGAAATATTGACGGATTTACAAAAAGTCATTTTATTGATGAAAAGAAGGCAGAAGAAACTGCTTTGAACAATTTTGTCAACAATGACAATAAATTGAAGAAACGTTTTATTCACCTTTTTACAAACATGCCCAAGCTTTTGAAAGAAAAAGAAAGTTTTTATGCCTACGACAGCATTCTTGATAATTTCGGTTACTATAGCGGTACCCTTTATTATCTGGCGGATTATGCTTATGAAGTTGCGAGAGAACGGGCAAAACCGGAAGCGGATCGCGATCCGGATTTTTCCGAGAAAAGGGTCAGAGAATTTATTGAGAAAATGAAGTATCGTTTTTACAGTTACTATGCACCATACGACCAAAAGGCTCTGGCATATGCCTTAAAGAAAGCTGCTTTGGCACCTGACGGTTTTTATTATTTTAATTTACCCGCAAATCCGGATACCTGGGTCGTTGATGCTTACAGCAAGACCAAGCTGGGAAATCCTGAATATATCGATCGTTTATTCTCCATGCGGGCATCTCAGATCGAAGAACTTGATGACCCCATTGTCCAGCTTGCCGTTTCGCTTTACGCGCCCAAATTTGAGAAAAAAGAGCGCCTAAGGAACTGGGATGCTCGCATCAATGACCTTCGAGAACAGTACATTGAGTTATTGGGCATTTATAGCAGATCTCCTCAATACCCCGATGCAAGCGGAACAATACGTTTTACTTACGGAACTGTCGAAGGATATACTCCCAGTGATGGGATCTATTATAAGCCCTTTACAACTTTTTCGGGTATGATAGCTAAAAACACAGACATTTATCCCTTTAATATGCCCTCCGAAATGAGTAAAATAAAAGACCTGGGCAAATGGGTGGATCCGGAATTGAATGATGTCCCTTCGTGTTTTCTTTTAACCACAGATATTACAAATGGAAATAGCGGTTCATCTATCATGAACCGAAACGGTGAATTGATCGGTCTGGCATTTGATGGAAATTATGAAGCCATGACAAGTGACTGGATGTTCCAACCCGAGATCCAAAGGACAATTGGAGTTGATATCCGATATATCCTCTTTATTACCGAGAAATTTGCAGGTGCGAATTGGATCATTGAAGAAATGGGGAAATAGTGACTGGTGACTGGTGACTGGTGAATAAGACCTGCCAGCTTGATTCACCGAAGGTGAAATGCTGGCTGGTCGAAAAAGAATGCATTATTCATATTCAATATTATCTTTTGAGTATTTTCGTGATAAGTTTTCCTTGTTATATTCCAATGTTAATTCAGAAGTTAGATCAATAAATTCATGTTTATCCCCAAAAAGATCGAATACGAATTCTGAATTAGTCTTGTTTTTTTCATTAATAATCTCATTATAAGATGAATAATTCCAATCTTGACATTTTATTGTCAATTTATGATGAACGGGATTACGATGAATATAGTAAATCAACCACAATAAATATTCATCTGAATTAATTTCTTTGTACTTGTAACCATGCTGAAACAATCTTCCATATCTTGTATGCGCAATATTATAAGATCTGGTATAGCTGTTAAAGAAATTCTTCAATGCCTGATCAATATTTAGTTCTTTTTGAACACCCGATTGATACCCTTTACATTGGACGCGGGCCGAAAGATCTTCTTTATCTTTAATTTTAATCAGTAAATGAAAATGATTTGGTAATAGACAGTAAGCAATGATCTCAGAAAATGAGAATAAGAAACGATTCATCTTTTCAATGAAATATTTATAATCATTTTCAAAAACAAATAATAATTCACTACCAATAGAACGATTATAAATATGATAAAATGAATTTGAATCAAATTTCGTGATTTTCATATCGTCCCCCAACAATATTAATTAATCAAGTAATATGTTTTTCGACCAGCCAGCATTCAGTCTCCGTTTTACTTCGACTGATCAAGCTGGCAGGTCTTCACTAGTTACCAGTCACCGTATCTTGAACTGCCGGACTCGCAAATTGCACTTTTACATTATCCAGGGCATTTCCCATTGCGTACACGGAGTCAATGTAAGTTAGAAGTCTGTTGGGATCTGTGGACGTATTGCTCATAAGATAGACCATGATCATTTTATAGGCTGTGGCACTGTTCTTGTAAATTGAACGTTCCATCATGATATTTGATGCTTGTAAGTTAGTTTTCAATGAATTCATCGAATAATTCATGATATCCATGAGATTGCGTTCTATAAGGTTCAGATCACGGATCATATATTGTAATTCCCGTGAAAGATGTTTTTGATTGATCATTAATGAATCAAGGTTCGTTTTAATTCGAGAAAAATCTATCATGGAATAATCCGCATCTTTAAAACGTGTTTGTAGAGCTTGCAGTGTATCAATATCGGCGATCATACTGTCAATAAAGATACTTTGAGTACTCAATACTTCTTGAAGCGAATCAATTTCATTGTTCTTGACGCTTATCTCCCCCATCATGCTCATAAACATTGAGTCCGTTTCCAGCATAATGGCAGAAAAAAGCGAATCTTGAAGGTAATTTTGTTGATTATTAACCGTATTCATTTGTTGAATGATCGTGCTATCGGCTGAAATTGTCTGTTTTACAAAACGTTCATCCTCAAGACGGACATATGATTTAGTAGCACATCCTGTCAGAAGGAGTGCTATAAGAATAAAATATGTAATTCCTCGCTTTATCATAGGGCTAACATACGAATTAATGCGATTTTTGCATAGTGTTTAATTTCAGGATCGACTCGAATTTCATGTTCAGTACTGCCTGTCTTTATTTCTTTTAAAGTATTGAGTAATTTTTCCGGTGTTATGAGACTCATGGTTACGCATTGGAAACCGGATTCCGATAAAGGCAAGATGGTTTTATCGGGAAATCTTTTCTTTAAACGCTGAACGAGGTGTTGTTCGGTCCCAACGGCCCAGACACTCCCCTTTTTTGCTTCAGTTATTATTTTAATGATAGTGGAAGTGGAACCAAAAGCATCTGAAGCCTTTACTACATCCGCCGTACATTCGCCGTGCACGACGATATTGATACCGGGGTATTCGTTTCTGCGAGAGATGACATCGTTCAATGTAAAGCGTTTATGGACGCTGCAGTAACCATTCCATAGAAATACCTTAGACTTCTTTATTTTTTGAGCAAGCGGAAGACGGTCAAGAGTAAATATCTCCGATTCGGGGATACCTTGACTGATTGCCGTATTCATTCCAAGAAATTGATCAGGAAGGAAAAGGATCTTACTCCCTCTCTCCATGGCCCAGTCAAAAATACGAGAAGCATTCGAACTTGTGCAGATGATTCCATCGTTCTTACCGACAAAATACTTTATCTCTGCCGATGAATTAATATAGGTTACCGGAATGATCTTATCATTTGTTCCGCTAGTCAAATGCTTCCAAATCACCTCAACATCATTAATATTAGCCATATCTGCCATAGAGCAACCGGCACGCATATCGGGTAAATAGACTTTTTGATCCTCATCACTGAGAATATCGGCACATTCGGCCATAAAATAGACACCGCAAAAGACAATATGTTTTTTCTTCATCTCTGCAGCTTTTTGACTGAGAATAAGCGAATCACCGCTTACATCTGCAAAACGAATGACATCATCTCGCTGATAATGATGACCCAAAATGACCAGATCATCCTTCAGTTCATCTTTTAGTGAAGCGATCTGTTCCAGAATGGCAGGATCACTTTCTTTTGGTATAAAGGGGGAAACGCCTTTTTCAAATTTATTCATCAATAATCAATTCCTTCAACTGCGGGTTCATCCTTCTGGAAAGGATGCTTGATCTCTTTCATCTCTGAAACGAGATCAGATCGTTCTATGATGGCGTTACTTGCCCCACGACCCGTCAAAATAAGATGCATGCTTTCCGGGATGCTATTCATTATTTTCAGCACATCTTCTTCACTCACCAATTTGACCATTTCTGCCGTCAGCAATTCATCAAGTACAATAATATCATACTTTTTGCTTTTAATCATCTTATAGGCAAATTTTATGGCTTCATCTGCCGCTTTTTTATGATCCGTTTCGCTATGTTCATCACCGGGAAGCTTATAAAATCCTATCCCCGCCTGATACACTTCCACAAAATCATTGAGATGATGATTAATGGCGTGATGTTCCCCGTATTGCGAGCCATCTTTGATAAACTGCACGATACAAGATGACATATGATAACCGGCTGCACGCAGTACAGTACCCAGTGCAGCTGATGTTTTTCCTTTCCCATTTCCGGTATATGTAATGATCATCAGATCTTTCCTTCATTTATAAGTTTTGCAAAATACTCATATGAGCGATCATAGGTCCGTTCCGCTTCGGCAGAAAAAAAACAACCCGGTATCTGCCGTGCACGCCGGTGATACTCAACGCATTCGCAGCACATACCTTTACGTGAGCAAGGATAAGTGCAAGTGCACATTTCCAGATTTTTGTTTTGTTTACATTCCATATTAATCGTTCAGATCGTATTCTTTAATTTTTCTATACAAGGTTCGTTCACTCATACCCAGTGCCTGAGCTGTCTTGCGCTTTGAACCGTAATATTTTTTTAATGTTTGTGAGATCATTTCTTTTTCGACTTCCTGCAATGTGCGGTCATCCAGAGAAATATCTTCATGTACCTCACTCAGATCGGAATGTTTAATGTATTGAGTTATATCTTTCATTCGGCTCATCGTCATTTCATCACTTGTGTCAATCACAGAGAGTTTTTCTTTTATCTCTTCAACATCTTGCCTGATAAAGAATAATTGGCGTAAAATAAGTTCGCGTTCCACCTGATCGGCTTGCTTATTCACTCTAACGGGAAAACGAGTATCATACATGGTTTGCTCGGACGAATTCCCAAGGTGTTTGCGAACGGTCTCCCCCCGGATCATTTTATCTTCTTCAAGAACAAATACCGACTGAATAAAATTCTTAAGTTCCCGTACATTGCCCTCCCAGGTCGCATCGGAGATCAAGCTCATGGCTTGAGGTGTAATGGGTTTGTATGCCAGGTTGTTTTTATCTGCATAGGTCATCATGAAATATTCGGCCAGCATCGGGATATCATCTTTTCGTTCACGAAGCGGCGGGATACGGATCATGATCGTTTTTAGACGAAAATATAAGTCCTGACGAAATTTGCCACTGCCCACATCAGCTGTAAGATCACGATTGGTTGCGCCTATAACTCTAACATCTACTTTCTTGGGAGTACTTTCGCCAACACGCGTAATTTCTCCTTGTTCCAGTGTGCGTAATAATTTTACTTGCGTCTCAAGAGGCAGTTCACCGATCTCATCCAGAAGGATTGTGCCCTTATCGGCAGTTTCGAAGAATCCTTTACGATCTTCCATCGCACCGGTATATGATCCTTTTTTATGCCCGAACAGCTCAGATTCTATGGTTCCCGCCGGAATGGCACCGCAGTTCACGATCACATATTTACCGTGTTTACGCAAGGACAGATCATGTAAAGCTTTAGCAACCAGCTCTTTTCCAACACCACTTTCACCAAAAATCAGGATACTGATATCAGATGGAGCTACTTGTTCGATCACCCGTATAACCTGTTTGATCTCTTCAGATTGACCGATGATCCCGTATTTTTGTCCTATGTTTCTCATAGAATGAACATATTGAGAAAAATTGAAAAGTTCAAGACATATTTGTCATTTTGGCATACTTTTTGACAGGATTGCTATTAGACAGGATTACAGGATACTGTGGATGGTTTTTAGACAGGATAACAGGATTTAGTGGATTGTTTATGGACAGGATAACGGGATATAGTGGATGGTTTTTAGACAGGATAACAGGATTTAGTGGATTGTTTATGGACAGGATTACGGGATATAAAAGATTATTTTTTGAGGGGATTACAGGATAAGGTAATCATCTGGCATAATTCAGAAAGGAAATATCCTACATTATTCTTGTCGTAATTTGATATGGCCTAAATATAAAAAGGAACAGGCATCAGTCTACACCCCGAAGTATCGGGGCTACGCCCGACAAGTGCCTATTCCCTACACTCGTGTAATTCTTCAATATTTTTAGCACTTATTTCAAGGATTTCAATATGTCTTTCGCTTCGCGGACATGCGGAGAGATCTCAAGACTATTGGCTGTTTGTTCATAATATAATTTTGCGGTGCGAACCAAGCCCATTTTCAAGTAGACATCTCCGGTATATTTTAGAACGATAGAGCGATACCATGAATATTCATTGGCATCCATTTCGTACACCGTATTGAAATGATCGAGCGCATCTACATGATCTTCTTTCAACATGGAGCGAACACCTTCTACATAATTCAGACGAGCTTGCCATCCCCTGTCGTCATCCAAAAGACCCTGTTTCAATAATTTATTGATCTGGCGCTTGTGAGTATCTCCCACATTCCATTTTGCCTGATAATAGGCGCACTCGGCCGCAATGGCGAGAACTTCAAGATTTTCGGGGAATTTTGCCAGGAACTCATCACATAACTGATCACATTGTTCGTAATCCATTTTGTCATAGAGATAAACGTACATCAGGACGATCGCGGCTTCCCAGCGTGTATACTCCGCTTTATCGTAAGCAGACCACAGATCACGGATACCATCTGATTTGGAATTACTGAAAATACCCGACATCCCGTAATTTCCACCGATTACAGATAAATAATAGTCAAACGCACCCGTCCCAAATTCCATTTCAGTAAAATCATCGTTTTTATAACGATCAATGATCACCTTTTTACTCAAGATCTTTGGAGCTTCTTTTATGATACTCAGGTACTCCATTTTATTCAGATAAATACGCATCTTACCTGCCAGTAAAACCGTATAGTAGAATTGCGCATTAACATCATCGGGATTATTTTGCAAATATGATTCGAAGACCGGACTATATATCCTGATCATTTTATCCGCATTTTCCATTGCGTCTTCATAGCGAGCATTTGACATATCGGATCGGATATTTAAGTAAGATAAAAAAGCATAATAGGGAAAGGGGTCATTGGAATCTTCTATTTGCTCTTTAAAATAAGCTCCCGCTTCATTGAAGTGGTAATTATAAAACAGATCAAAACCTTTTTCAAATACCTTGTCCATACCAAAAAGTCCCGATAAAGATAACAGGACAATCAAAAATACATGTTTATTTTTTTTCATTTTATTATAACGATCTTACTTGGAACCAACCAAGCGTTCTTGAAGCCCTGCTCTTGCATAAGGGTTTGTATTCCCATGGCTTCCTCCTTGGTGATATAATTTCCTATCCTTACCTTGTAATTCGGAGGCTCAAAATCCACATAGACCGGCACTGAATATAGGGAATCCGCTTGAGTTTTAATCGTAATAGCTTCGCTCAGGTTCTGAGTTGAGATCAATTGGATCCGGTATCCCGAGCTCTCTATATATTCTTTATTCATTTGCTCAGGGTCACTTTTATAAACTTCGTCATCGGCAAACAGAATGGTTTTGAATTCTTTTAATTTATAATTCTTGCGAACTTTTGAGGGATGTAAAAATTCCTGCTGAATTATCTGCGAGAAAAGCATGTTCATCGTGAGGATCAATAATACTATTGCCAGGACAATTTTTCTCATTCTTCTATCTCCCCGATCGCCGAACGGGATATCCAACCGACCTTGTCATCAAAGTACGAAATATTTGACCACAAATCCTCAATATTTTTATTAACCTTGACTTTTGAACCTTCATGCAAGATAAACAAAACAATAGCATCATCTGTAGGTTCGGAAAGAATTTCAACGGAACGCTCCAGTATGATGGCATATTTTTCATTCTTCCGTTTATGGTCCGTATCGATTGTTACCGCGGTTAAAATGAGTATAAGACTGAGAAATACCGATAGAACGGTAATATATGCAGCTTTGTGATTCTTGCTTTTTAACCTACTGTCTCGTCTGATAAATCCAAGAATAAGGATAAGTATCAGTAATAATGCACCGATCAAATGAATGGCAATATTTAATGACAACTGCTTTTGCATTTGGTCGTACCATTTGAACAAAGGGAACATATCCGGCAGGACCACTTGATCAATAAGATGCTTTTCGGCAATAAGCAAATTATAATTGATATCCGATTGTGAGGGAGCCAGACATTTTGCTTTTTCCCAATACCGAATTGCATTACCCAATTCACCGTTCCGATAATAGCAGTTCCCCAAATTATAAAATAATTCCCAACTGATCTTCTTGCTGTCCACTAGTTGCCGAAAAATTGAAATGGCAGATTCATAATCTTCACCTACATACGCTGAAACACCCTGTTTGAAGAGTAGATCACGATCCATACCAGCCGCATAAGGAAATGAGACAAACAATATTAAAAGCACAATGCTCATGGTGATCATGCGTTTCATACTTTTTCGATATCCTCTATCAGAACCAACGCCTGATCCTTTAATTGGTTTAGTTGAACGTGAGAAAGCATTCCGGGCGCATATTTATAAGTCTCAATGGTCTTCATTATACCGGGTATATCCCCATGCACGCTTTCATCTAACTGCTTATCTCTCAGATATTCAATAAATGCGGCTTCAATTTCAAAAAGAATATGTTCTGCAGTCTGTTCGTCATTTATCATCCTGAATCTGTTCAAGGCGGTTTTTAGTGCGTTTTTATAGCGAATTTGCTTCAAATTGCTCATCCTGAACTTCCAGATAATTTCAAGAGCAATAAATAGAAGCACAAATATGACTGTAAAATAATAGATGATCCAATTTATTGGATCTTTCACGGGATCATAGTTTAGATCGACAATCTTTCCCTCTTCCATCTGAATAAAGCGAATATCTTTTGATAGAAGCCGAACCTCATCGGGTGACAAGGCCGAAGTATAATCCCCCTCAAGTTCATTGTGTGATACAACCCGCAGATCTTTTATGGGTGATCGTAAAGTTACATACTTTTCATTCTTGGATGAAAAATATGTAAAGGTAATATCATTAAATTGAAATGTACCTGGCTTTGAGGCGATCAAGACATATTCCCACGAACGATTACCGTTGTAATCATTATTTTTCAGCTTGAAATTGTTTTTTACTTTCGGTTCAAAGACCTCAAAACCATCAGGGAAAGACTGTTCGGGAAAAGCAAAATGTTCCAGATTCCCATGACCGCTCAATTCAACCCGTAAAGCTGTAGCTTGATTTTCCTGAATGATCGAGCTATCAATACTAACCTTCATTGAAAATTCACCAATAGCTCCGGTAAAGGCCGGACCAGCTGAAGCCGGTAGAGGTAAAACCAAGATCGTATCAGCAGGCGCAACGATATTTATATCCTTCGTATTCGTACCAAAGAAAGGATCATCAAATATAGTTCTTGACTGGCCATTACTCTTGACCGAAATACGAAATGGCTTTTGAGGTAAAATAAATTCACCGCTTTGTGTCGGTGTCAGTGTAAGCGATGCAATACCTGCGATCAGATACTCTTTCCCATTGATCACTTTTTTAGATGAAGAAGGTGAATTGCTCAGATCGAAGCGATCCACGATAAAACCATCCAAAGTATTCAAAGGATTCGTTGTATAATTTACGACGTTTTCAGAAGTGAATAAACGATAATTCAAGGTGAAAGTCTCGCCCTGATATACTTTATTTTTAGAAAGAACGGTTTCCATGAACATCGCAGGCATTTCCTTAGTCGGATCCAACGCATCAACTTTGGCAGATTTACTCACCATTAAGGTAAAGGGTGCCGTTTCAAAAACCTGATTCTTGATCTTGAATTCATAAGCCGGGATCAGAAGTTTACCGCTCTTTTTAGCAATAATATCGTATGTGATCTTATTGGTTGACGTTGACTTTCCATTTACCCAGGAATAACTTGTCGAACTATAGGGTCCACCCACAATACTGAACGTATCGTGTAACTTAAGGTCAACGCTTCGGGGTGAATTCTTAATATCTTCAAAAGTAAAAGTGATCTGTATCTGTTCTTGAATTGAAAACTGGGTTTTAGAGGCTGTACAAGTGACTTTTTCTCCCCATAACATCACTGTAAAAAAGAGGGATATAATAATGACCGCTATTTTCCACTTGTAATTTACCATTCTTTGCTTCGCTTGATCTTTTTGCCTTTTGCTTTACTCATGATCAACTTTTTCATGGATTCTTTTTCATCTTCCTTCATGGCGTTCAGGATATTCTTAGCTTGTTCTTTTGTCAATTCCTGAGCCTGCAGATCATCTTCACTCAATTGAGATTCGGATTGTTGCTGTTGCTCTTGGTCCTGTTCCGCCTGTTGCTGATCTTGTTGCTCTTGATCCTGCTGGTCTTGCTTATCCTGTTTTTGATCCTGTTTTTGCTGATCTTGATTTTTTTCTTGATCTTGATCTTGATTTTGTTCTTGCTGCTGTTGCTGTTGTTCTTGTTGTTGTTGCACGCGTCTCAGATGTTCATACATGATCTTGCTGTTCGGGTCATCGGGATCATAGATCATACTTTTTTTAAAATGCTCAAGCGCCTCTTCTGTCTTTTCTTGCTGAACCGCAAGCTGACCAAGGTTGTAATGCGCTTTGGCAAGCTGTGCATTATTTTCATTGGCAAGACTCTGCATCAATAAAGAATTCGCTTTTTCGTAATCTTTTTTCGCCAGTGCAGTTGTCCCGCTGTTGTACATGATCTTTTCGTTCTCTTTATCTTTGTTCAGACGAGCCTCATAATAATCTCCGGCTTTTTTATAGTCACCTTTATAAAAGGCGTTAATGCCTGGATCTTTTGCATAGAGGAGTCCGAATGCAAAGATAACAAGTGTCAGAAGTCGAAATATTTTATTTTGATCTATTCTTCGCATACGCTGTTAAAATGGTTTACCCTTCTCCTTGTTCCGAGATCTTAGTAGTTTACCGAACTTTTTTTACGTCCATCTTTTGTAACGGTCTGATGGATATCCTGATCATTTTCAAAGAAATCCAAAATCTTCTTCATTAAAGTATTTCTGGATATAGCAGAGGGAATACATTCAAAAGGGAAACCGATAACCACCGTATTATATTCTTCTCCATTCCATGCAATTCCCGCTGATATATTATTTTCGGCATAACGCATTACTGTTAAAGCACCGCTGTCTTTTGCAGGTTCTATGCCATCAGGATTTTCTGCACCATAAATCTTTGGATGAAAATCCGTAATGAACGAGTAATCCATTTCGTCACCGAATAATAAAGTATTGTTGGTATAAACACTACCTTTGCGAGTGGCATGATCGGTACGCCAACGATATTTTAAAACTCGTTCGGCAAAAGATATTTTAGTCGAATCATCAAGAATATCCGTTCCAATGTAAGCGCCACTCAAGAAAACATTTCCGCCTGATTTGCAAAAATCTTCCACTGAGGACGCAAATGGTCTTGGGAATACACGAAAACGCGGTTCTTGAATGGGTTTGGGCCAGGGAGTTGCTTTTTGTTCACCGTAAATGATGTCCATTATTCCATAGTTTTCAAGCTCGATCATTCCCAGTGCAACCGCTTCATCGGAAGCAGAATCAAAGGAGTAACCGGCCGCGACAATGGCCTGACCATGCAAATAGGGGTAATCATGCGTATTACCAACGATGACGGTCGATTCCATATTGCCGTAACTGGCACCATTTCCGGGGGAATCATCATCCAACCATTTTGAATCGGCCAAAAAGTCGTATTGAGAACCGATATAACTTAAGTCATATGCATCAGGAACACTTTTACCCCACGCATCAACAAAGCCAAGATATTTGTCCGTTTCAAGTGTTTCGGGACCGGACACACGGTCAAAAGCATTGACTACCAGGACTTTTTTAGTATCGGGAATATTACAAACCGATACGATCTCCGAAGGGAAGCTCTCTCCCCCGTCATTCAAGGCTGTTACCTTAAAACTATAGATAACGCCATCATCGACAGTGGGGATCATACATTGTTTTCCATCCAGGAGAATGCCGTCATCCCAGCCACTGCTATCTTTGCGGGTATAGACCATATACTTATCCGGTATTGCAGTTTCTTCAAGCGGATCCAGAACAGTCTGCCATTTGATACGAATAACTTTTCCGTGCAGGACCTCTGCCATTACATGAGATGGCGGTAAGGGCTGAACGACATAATCATAGCCGTATTGTGTAGATAGAAATCTTAGCATCCCTTTGTAGATCGCGCGACTGGCATCAAAACGGAATTGAGGATCGTTGCCGAATTTCATATCAAGGAAATTGTGATGGGAATGTAATTCCAGAAGAGCGGCCGGCACGTTGGGGCGCCAGGCTTCACTATAGGCCGCATCCCACATTCCGCGACGATTCCATGCGGGATCATATTTTGCGTAAATATCTTCAACGATCTGGGTTTGAATAATATCCGCAAGATCTCTGTTTACAAATCGTGACTGTCCATCCGGGAAAGTCAGTTCCGCTGAATCTCCGGGTGCATTAAAATTTGTTTCACCGCCCTGACGGCTATAGATCATCAAGGTACCAATGACGGTATCATTGCGCGTTGTACCGGCGTCTGTATGAAAAGCAAAAGAGAGATCGATGGGAATATTTAAACCGCTCGTATCGCGATTTGCATTCGGACCAAAGGGTGCGCCCTTCAGGTAGTTCACCCATTCGCCGCGACTTTTATAATCATCATTGTAATCCACCGTATCCTGATGGATATTGTAGACCATTTCCGGCATTCCCGCATATTGCAGATAATAACGAGCCGCTTCAACCCAACGCGGACGTTCGCTGATCAGTCCATTTCTCATAATATCGCCCATACCGCCGCCAAAGCGGATGGCATCGGTCGTAATGTATTTTGACTGGCTCAGGCGGTTGGCTCTGATCACTACTCTGGCATCGCCGCCTTTGAAAAATTTAAATTTACCAAGATATATCCAGGTTTCGCCACCGATCTGCTGATTTACAAGAAATTCGGTCCGTCCACCGGCATGATAAACGATGTATTTGGCATCATCGACATTATTCTCACTGTGATGATAAGATATATAGACGGCATATTCCCCCGTTTCTGGGATATTTGCTTTGTATTCGGCCGATACATATTGATCTTTCGCCAGAATTCGGCTGTAGGTGCCGAACAAGAAGGGATTATCGCCTGAAACATAGGGTTTTTTACCAACTGCAAAGCCAGGGCCTGCCTTTTCCCATTTGCCTTTCTCCGAATATCCGCTAGCAATATCATCGTTATCTACTATCACTTCATTGGTATTTACATCCCGTTCACGAGGTAAGAAAGTATTGGCCCCTGCATTTTCCAGCATGGGAACCAAATATTGCAAAACATAGGATGTAGGAAAAATATCTTCAACAATCTGGAAATTCCGTGCACGTTGCCATTCCCAGCGATGCAATGAATTTTCATAGTACCATCCATGACTGTTCCAAAGAGCTATGTGTCGGCCATAGAGTCCTTTTGAAGGAACAAAGGGTTTGGAATTGTTTCTAACAACAGGTTCTGTTCTTTTAGGATTTACGGGAAATTTACTCGTATCACGATCATCAGGGTTTTCAATATAATAATTTGGGATCAAGTCATGAATAGGTAAGCCAGTCGAATACAAAGTAATGTCGTATTTATTAAAAGAGCTCCCAAGTTCGGCTCTGAAATTATCGTAAATTGCTTTGACGCTCTCTTCTCTTAAAGGGCGATAAGCAAAATAACGATTAAAATAAACATCAATTGTTTCTGTATCACGATCGTACATTAAAGTATCTAAACGCGTATGCCTTTCCATTTCAACACCCTCAAGGTTCCCTGCTTTACAATTTTCCAGTAAAACCTGAGTTGCCGAATAGATCTGTTGAATTTTTCTGCCTTGTTCATTATAGGCCGGCGGAATAGTCTTTTTAAGTGCCTGAGAACCACTCCCACAGGAGAGTAGTAGCAAGGCGCTTAAAAAGGTGATCCCAAGACCAATGAGTCTTTTCATTCAGTCATTTTCCTTTCTCTCGTCTTCTCAATAAAATAGTCAAAGAGCTTCTTTGTATGTTCTTTATCTTGCGTGCGTTCAGGATGCCATTGGACTCCTAGGACAAATCGATCTCCCTTAAATTCCATTGCTTCAATAACACCATCTTCCGCACGGGCCGTGATCTCAAACCTTGAAGGGAAGTGATCTTCCTTAACTGCCTGATGATGATTGGAATTTACAATAATAGACCCCTCATTGAAAATGCTTTTTAACCATTTTCCCCCTTTTATTGCAACAGTATGAGACGTATCACCGGTTTTTTCATGTTTGGGCGCATTGGGAAGATGTTGTATCAGCTTTCCGCCATGAGCAATCGCCAGTAATTGATGACCGGCGCAAATGCCAAGAACCGGTAAATTTGTCTCTTCCATGATTTTTTTTACAAGCAGCAGATCCGTATCGGAGCGCCTTTTATCCATAGGATCCGCATTCGAATCCGTGGGATCACCGTAAACGTCGGAAGGATAATCCGCGCCACCCGTGAATAGCATGCCATCGATCTCAGCAAGATAGCTATCCAGCTCTTCAGGGCTTGGGTTGCAGGGCAGGATCACGGGAAGTCCGCCGGAATTATAGACGGCATTTACGTAATTGATCGGTACTTTATACCATTTATGAGCATTTTCCATGTAGGTGGAGTTGATGCCGATCTTGGGACGATTCTGTTTCATATTTTTACTTCCCTGTATGTCATGTTGTTCTTATACAAATATGTTTGTTTTGTTCCATCATATATCCACAGATTTCGCAGATTCCCGCTGATTAAAGCATTATTTATTATAATCTGCGTAAATCCGTGCCTGCCGGGCGTAGTCACGCAGTGGCGAAGACTGGTAATCTGCGGATGTATTAGGTTTTTCTTTCTTTCTTCTTCGCTGCCGGGAATAGAATATTGTTCAAAATCAAGCGATATCCCGGACTGTTCTTATGCAGGTCAAGGTTCGTGGGCGGATCACCGACGTAATGGCGATAGTCTTCAGGATCATGTCCGCCGTAATAAGTGAATGTCCCCTTCCCTACATTTCCATGAATATATTTTATACGATCCGTATTTTTGGTTTCACCCATTATCAACACATGTTCTTTGATGCGATTACGGTCAAAAGAGGTTGTTTGTCCCATGAACCCTTTGATCAATGATTCATGGTTCTGGGTCAGCATACAGGGAACAGGATCGAATTTCGCCGAGAATTCAAAAAGTGAGAAATAGTCCCGCGCCGGATCAATGCGCAAAGCATCATAACTGGGAGGGTTGTCAATATCGGAAAATTCATAGACATAGGGATCGGGATTTAATTTAAAATCCGTAAAAGCAAAGCTTTGTTTATAGTTCAATTTCCCGGCATAGTCGGGATCAATACCGTCATGATCAAAGACAGGTTGACATATGTCCGTTTTTTCCGCTGCAAGTGCAATATCGTAAGAATCCGTCGCAGCGCACATGGCAAAAAGGAATCCGCCATTCATGACATAATCACGGATCTTCTCTGCGACGGCAAGTTTTAATTCCGAAACCTTTGAAAAGCCCATGTCGGCCGCCATTTGTTCCTGTGTAAGCTGTTCATTGATATACCATGTGGCATTACGGTAATTTCCGTAGAATTTTCCATACTGGCCGGTAAAATCCTCATGATGCAGATGCAACCAGTCATAGTCCTTTAAGGCATTGTTCAGGATCTCTTTATCGTAGATCTTTTCATAAGGGATCTCCGCGTAGGTCAGTGCCAATGTGACCGCATCATCCCAGGGAAGATTGTTCGGAGGTGTATAAACGGCTATATCGGGAGCTTTTTCAAGCAAAATGATCGACATATTCTTACTTTCGATCTCGGTATTTATCCGGGCATAATCCGATGAGGTGATCAGTTCATATTTTACATCCCGTAAAAGACACTCTTTTTCGATCACATCGCGATTTTCAAGATAGAACGAACCTCCGCGATAATTAAGCAGCCATTCGACGTTCATACTATTCTCTAAAGCATAGAATGCAATGCCATAGGCCTTTAAATGATTGGACTGATCATGATCCATGGGAATAAGGATGCCGGCTCTCAAACTTGAGAGAAAAAATAAAAACAGGAATATCTTTTTAATATTAATTTTCATAGCGGCGTAATTTACTTATAAAAAGGACAAAGACAAAAGGCAAAGGACAAAAGTGAATAAAAATTAAATAGACGCTATAGATATGGTTATGAGCAAATAACTCCGAGCTTGTCGCATGTCAGTCGAAGCTCGAAGAGCGTAGACTGAAGGAGTTAACCTCTTAATAACCCGGGATGAAATCCCGGGACAAAAGGACTAGTATAGTAAGCAACCCTGAGTTTATCG
>JAIPIT010000030.1 GCA_021734505.1 Fidelibacterota bacterium
GCAAAAAGATACTGGCCGCGACCCTGGTAACCCAAATCGGTATCGAAAGCATCGTCGCCCACGAATAAGACGGAACAGTATTTCAGGTCGACGGTACCGCCGAACATTTCAAACCCGTCATCAAGATTGAAAGCTACTTCACAGTATTCAACCGTGGTTCCATTACCCACACCCGCCAGGGTAATACCGTTGATCTCATTATCCTGGCCGATCGAGCGACCGCCATACCAAACACGAACATATTCAAGTATACCGCTGTTGTCGGCTGCATTGGTACCACCGTAAGGAACTCCAACCAAACCTTCAACGAAAGCTTCGCCGCCGGATTTATTGATGGGAGCTTTACCCAAGAGGATCAAACCGCCCCAGGAACCGCGATCTTTCATGTCTTCCGGAAGATATGATGTAAATGTAATGGGGTTTAATGCCGTACCTTGTGCCATGATCATGGCTCCGCGTTTAATGACCAAACAAGGTGCAAGTCCATTGCCGTCATCGGGAAGAGCTTCAATTACTGCACCTGCTTCAATGGTCAGGGTAACCCCTGAATCAACAAATGTTTGGCCGGCCAAGAGAATAGAGTCTGTTGCATAAAGCGTTGTGTTTTCGGTGATATTTCCATCAAGAACGACATTATAGCCCGGATAAGTGCTACCGTTATTATTGTTGCCTGGGCCGATCTGGCAACCCGCTAACGCTATTAGCATTACCACCATGGTAATACTTACTAAGTATGTTTTTTTCATTTGTTCTCCTTTGGTTTTGAGTTTTTATTAAAATACATACTGTATATTGATACTATAGCCAAGGCCCGGGGCATATTCACGGCTGGCATAGAATTCACCGTTAAGGTCATAAACACCAAAACGTACTTTTGAATTCAGCAGGTTGCTCGCCTTGGCTGAAACCCTCATTTTGTTGATCTTCTTGCTAAGCGTTAAGTTCAGTGAATGAAATGGTAATTCGTATTCGTTGGGAATGGAACCGCTGCCAAGTGCGGACAAACGTTTACTGAATGCATTATAGGAAAGAGCCGCTTTCCAGCCTTTGATGTCACTATAGGAAACCGTTGCGTTGGCCATGATATCGGACTGCCCCTGTAATGGTCGATTCAATGTGGTTGAATTATTCCGGATCCGAACACCGTTGAATAAGGTGATCATATCATTCGTTTGTACTTCAGAAGTGCTGAGTGTCGTATTGAAAATGAACATGATTTTGCCTTTCAGAGGATCAATAAGAGGAAGGGTATTCCTGAAGTCGATCTCAATACCATATGTGTTCGCGTAGTGTGCATTCTGGTAAGTCAGGTAGGATTCATCTGCTGTTTCGATCTGAGATAATTCTATAGGATTTATAAAATTTTTATAAAAGGCTCCAACTGCGATCAGTTCTCCGGCTCCCCGATGCCATTCGTAGCGAAGATCGTAGTTATAAATATCGGTTGTTTTCAGGTCAGGATATCCAACAATAGCGCTTTCGCCATAGAATGCCTGAAATTCAAAAGGGGCTATTTCACGAAATTCGGCTCGCGCGACGGTTTTACTGAAAGATACCCTGAATTTCATGTCATCTGTCATTCCGTACTGAAGATTTAGGCTTGGCAATATCTCATGTTCCGATATATTTGCTTCGACTGCTGTTGTCCCGTTATTGATCAATGGACTATAATAATAAGCCCCGGTGATCGGATTGTAGGGGATCAAATCCAAGAAATAATATTCATATCTGAAACCACCGATAAAACGGAAGTTATTCATAAAGCGCCAGCGATTAAATCCAAGAGGTATGTCAGCCATAAGATATCCGGCCGTTATGAATTCGGTTGCCTGATAGGCATTTCGTGATGCTATATCGGTCGATTCCAACAGGATCAGGCCTTCTTCATTTTCAGATGTCACAAAATTGGAATCGGCAAAAATGGCTCCAAAGTCATTTCCATCCACTCTGATAAGTTCTGTCGGCCATGCACTGCCGGAATATTCATGATAAAAATTCCGTTTCCAGAAGTTACGATCTTTATACTGAATACGATTTCCAATCTTGAACTTATAAAGGTCACCAAAGTTATCATTCAATGAGAATTTGTAATTGGCATCGATGTTTGCATTTCGATCATAGCCTTCCGTGTAATAACGTTGACCCGCTTTGGCGGATGAACGCGCGATCTCATAGTAATCACCGGAAGAAATATATTTATAATTGTGACTTTTGACATCCGGTTCGTTCAGGAAAGAACTTCCGGCATTTACAGCCCATTCAAGCCGGCTGCTAATATTATCTTCAAAAGCATGATCTCCGGTCAAGGTGAAGTTTAAAATACTTTTTTCAACAAAATATTCTTTAATATAAATACCGTTTTCATCCAAATTGGGTGTGCGCCCCAGTCCAAATGTCAATGAAGCTTCAGAATTATGCGTATAAAGACCATATAGTTTGACTTTATGCTTACCAAGGTATTTAAAGCCCGTTGAACCGCTAAGGCTCATATTGGTCGTATACCCGCTTTTTTTATTCGAAATATCGGTACGGGCAAGAATATTATCTCCCGCCACGGCATAGCGTTTATATAATTCTTCTTTGTAGCTGTAACTGTTTCCAAAGTTCAGATTGGTATAAAATCCATATTCAAAATCATTTGATTTAACATACCGGTTCCCATAGTTCAGTCCCAATGAAAGCGGTTGGCCGATACGTGACGAATTCACGCTGAAATCAGAAGTAAAACTTTGACCGTATTCACCCAGTTTGACCTTCCACTCACTATAAGAATAGCCCGGAAGAGGTGACCATTCGCTTAGCATTTTATTTTCCGGTATTTCATTGGGGACAGCTCTTATACCGCTATCAAAACCAAAATAATCAAAGGACCCGATCGTCCCGGTCATATAGTCGGCACCCAAAAAACTGCTTTTACCGCTTAACCCGAATTTTAAATTAAACACTCGCGAATCCGGATAGGCTTTGGTTTTAATATTGACGGCACCGCCTGCAAAAACTCCCGGCAGATCAGGTGTATAGGTTTTATAAGCTGTAATACTCTCGAGAATTCCGGTAGTGAATAGATCAAGAGGAATTGATTTCTTTTCGGGTTCCGGGCTTGGAATGGGCACTCCGTTCATAGCGGTAGAAACATAGCGGTCACTCAATCCACGAACGGATACATATTTGCCGTCCTGAACCGAAACACCGGTTATACGCTTAACCGCATCAGCAGCATTACTATCACCGGCACGTGACATTTGATCGGCGGACACCCCATCCTGTATCTTGTCGCTTTTCATTTGTTCCGCAAGAATAAATATATCGGAATTGGCTTTGACGCTTGCCTGCACGACTACTTCATTTAAATTCATTACCTGGGAAACCAAGGTGATATTAACTTTATTTTGATCATTTGCGACTACCGATACGGCAGAAATTTCCAGAGTTTCGTAACCGACGTATGAAACAAGCAAACTGTAAACACCGACCGGGACACCTGAAATAAAGTAATTTCCATCCAGGTCTGTAGCTGAACCGTAAACAGTTCCCTTGAGAATAACATTTGCCCCTATAAGCGGTTCACCCGTTTTCAGATCGATCACGCGTCCGTTTATTTTTCCGGTATTTTCGACCGCATACAAAAATGCCGCTAAACAAATAACGGCAAATACAATAAACGATTTTTTGGTCGACAACGACTTTCGCGACGACTTTCGATCAAAATTTCCTTCTGTTTTTTGCACCCACTGCCACATATTGTTTTTCTCCTTAATTCATCTTTTGTTCACAGATATAAAAAAGCCGTTAACAAATAACGGCAAATCACAAATAACAAATTAATAATAGCGACGTAGATACGAGCATCGCCTGACGGTTCTTCAACCGCCGTTTCTTCTTTCGATTGCCTACTTGTATTGTAGTTTTGAACATAGCACTGCCTTGCACGATAATGCGTTATTTTTTAACTCAAACCCTATTTAAACTGCAAGAATATAGGAATGAAATTTTTAAATGCAATAGCTTTTTTGTACTTTTTTTAATGGTTTTTTTTGAAATCATCGCATGTATTTGATTATTCTGTGTTTAGGTTGTGGTATATTATTGATATAAATTGTTATTCCATATAAAAAAGCCGGGCGTACCCGGCTTCAATACTATTTCAAAACAACATTAAATTCCCAATTTATATCCAACGCCACGAACATTCTTAACAATGTTTGCATATGGACCCAGTTTTTCACGTAAATGTTTAATGTGGACGTCAACCGTATGATCAACAACGATCTTTTCATTTCCCCAAAGATTGTATAGGATCTCTTCGCGTTTTAATACATTACCATTCTTTTCTGCAAGCATTTTCAAGATACGGAATTCGGTGGGCGTAAGTGCGGCAAGTTCACCATCAACATGAACTTCATAACGATCAATATCAATAATGATCTTATTGTCGATATTGATCTTATTCTCCTGTTGTGTGGCTTGCGGGGCTTTCCTGCGAAGAACGGTTTTTACCCGTACCGCCAATTCCTTGGGTGAAAACGGTTTCTTTACGTAATCATCAGCACCCAGTTCAAGTCCGAGAATAGTATCCGATTCATCAATACGACCTGATAAAATAATGATGGACATATTGTCAAATTTGCTGTCACGTCGCAACATTTTGCACATGTCCATGCCATCCATATCGGGAAGCATTAGATCAAGAATAGTTACATCCGGAGTTGTGTTTTTAATAAATTCCAGATAATCCGTTGCATTCATAAAGGTTGCAAGTTGAAATCCGGATTTTTTTAAATGGATGCTCGTTAACTCAAGAATACTTTTTTCATCATCAACAATCGCAATGAGTTCATTCATGGTGTTCCCTACCTAAGTTGAATGTAATTAATATATAGTAAAGAAAGCGAAATTAAAATATTTTTTTACTGCAATTTGAGATATTTAATAGGTCATCCAAGGAGCAGGGATTTAGCGTTTTGTGAGCTTCAAGCGCTTTTTCAACTTCTTCACTAATTTCAGGAAAAGATATCTTTCCTTCCAGGAAGCGCTCTACGGCACATTCATTAGCCATATTGAAGACCGCAGGATACGTTCCGCCCGCCCGGAGTACTTCGCGTGCGATCCTTAAGGATGGAAATCGGGTTGGGTTGGGTTCTTCAAAATGCAGAGTTCCGATCTTAGCAAGATCTAAACGAGGCCAATCGTTCGAAATATGTTGCGGATAACTCAATGCATATTGAATCGGGACTTTCATGTCCGGTACACCCAGTTGTGCCTTCACGGAACCGTCTTGAAATTGTACCATACTGTGAATAATGGATTCGGGATGAATAAGAATGTCAATTTTTGATTCATCAAGATGAAAAAGATGATATGCTTCGATCAATTCCAAGCCTTTATTGAACATTGTTGCCGAATCAATGGTGATCTTGTTGCCCATAGACCAGTTAGGATGCCGTAATGCTTCCTCACGGGTAATGGTCCCGAAAGTAGCGAGATCGCGCCGCAGGAAGGGGCCACCTGAGCCTGTGAGTATAATGCGTTCAACGTCTTCGGGTGATTCTCCCGCCAGACACTGCCAGACAGCAGAATGCTCACTGTCAACCGGAAATATCTTTGCGCCTGTTTCAGAGCAGATGTTATTGATCAACTCTCCGGCCATGACAAGACTTTCTTTATTGCTTAAAGCAACATCCGTGCCTTTTTGAACTGCCACTATTGTACTTTGCATGCCCGCAGAACCAACAATGGCATTTAATATTATATCGGCATCGCTATCACGGATCAGATCTAAAATATTATCCCCGCCGGTCAGACAATGAATATTGGTATTTGCAAGACCTTCACAAAGTTGCTGATACTTGGTTTTAACAACTATACAAACTGCTTCGGGTTGAAATATTCTTGCTTGCTCTATCAGCAATTCCACCTGTCTGTTTGCCGTAAGATAAAGGATACGGAACTGTTCTGGGTGATTTTGAATAACTTTGAGCGTGTTCTTCCCAATGGATCCCGTTGAGCCGAGTATACCTATTTTTTTCATTCAGTTTCTTCCAATTTAAATGTCCAGGAGGCACCCAAAATAATAGAATTGGGCATGCCTTTTATTTCGATATTTCCGTATGGCGAGCGCAGGAGCACTTTTACTGCAAGGGGATATGTGCGCTCATCTGCCTCATTATAGAACCCGGTATTATTAATAATATAATCTTGCACACCGAATGAAAGACCTACGCCTATCCTTAGATCGTTTATACATTGTTCCAGTAAAAACTCACCTGCCAAAATATTACTATGATAATCTAGCGATTGAAATGAACGTATGGAAGCATTTATTGTATAGTTCAGATCTTCCAGTCCCGGGAAACGGTCGTAAAATCCCAAGCCTAAGTAAAATAATGTTAATTCTCCCTGATCATTTTGATCTATACCCGCCCCCAAACCGCCTGTTAGGTAATAAGCGCCTCCAAAAGGTACATTTACGCCGGCAATCGGAAATAAGGATTGATCCGGATTCAGGACAAAACCAAATTGAAATGATGCATGTTCGTGGTCAATGGGAATTGAAAGATAGGACAGATTACGCATCATATTCTCTGTTTCCAGATCATTCGATGCCCATCCTGCCCCAAACAGCAAGATAAAAATAATAATGAGGTGTGAAATTCTTTTCATATTAAATGGGAATAAAAAAACCGGCGCAAATGTTTTTATTCATTTATGCCGGTCGTATTATTTAAAATAACTTATTTGGATTTCTTAAGTTCTTCGAGAACCTTTTCCGTCAAGTTATTGGCTTCGTCAGCATAAACAATAGAACCTTTGGATGCGTCAAAAACAAAAGCATAGCCGCCTTCTTCGCCAACCGTTTTTAAAGTTTCGTTTATCTTATCCAAGACCGGACCCAGGTATTCTTCTTCTTTTTTATAAATTGTTCCCTCTTGTCCGAAATTATCCTGTTGATAGGACTGCAATTGTTGTTCTTTACTAACAATTTCTTTTTGCTTCTGGTTTTTCCAGGCATCAGAACTCACAAGTTTTCTTTTTTCGTAATCTTCGATAAGCTTTTGATAATCTGCTTGTATTTCTTTATAAATATTTTGCAGTTCAACAGCTTCCGCTTCAAGTTTTTTCATTGCATCAATAGCTTCCTGATATTCCACCATGATTTGTTCGGAATAAATAAAACCAATTTTCATTGCATCTGCTGCAAAAGCAACCGATAGTATGATCGTTAGTAGAACCAGTATTTTTTTCCAGTTTCTCACAACATCTTCTCCTTTTTAATTAAAAGGGCATCCCAAATACAAAGTGGGTTTCCCAGCCCGGGGATTTATAAACTGTTTTTCCCGTACTACTATAATAGTACAATTCATCAAAACCATATCCGAAATCAACGCCCAACATGCCCATCATGGGCATATAAACACGAGCACCGACACCAACCGAGCGTGCCATTTCGGGGATTTTTATATCTCTTAGATCATCCCAAATCCGTCCCGCTTCAGCAAAAGCCAAAATATATAGGGTCGGATTAGGCGATAAAAGTACTCGCATTTCACAAGTGTATTTCAAAAGTGCTTTCCCGCTCTCGAAGGATGAGTTTGGTGGTGAAATACTACCATCCTCATATCCTCGCAAGGGTGTAATATAACTCATTGCATTTGCACCGCCAAGATGAAAAAGTCTGTCATAGGGGATTACCCCATATTGACCATAGGGCAAAACAACACCAACATCAAAGTTCTGATAAAAAACAACCTTATCGATAATAGGTGTATAGGCCTCAAAAGTTATGCGATTTTTAACGAATTCTTCTTTACCGCCAAATATTCCACCCGAAAGCTGTGCATTCCAAACCAGCTTGGAACCTTTCGTGGGGAATTCCGGTTTATCCCGGCTGTCACGAGTAATGACCTGCGTGAAGCTATTGCCCCAAAGTTCTTGAAGACCCGAGGGATTGTATTGTAAAAAATAACCATTATCGCGAACATTATAGTAATGTTTGTAAGCAAAAGTTAAAGCCCAGCTTCCGCTGAAATAACTGTCCGGCCATCTGAAGCGACGGCCAAAATGTGCTGTAACACCAATGGTCTCGCGATCATAAGGTTCATAATAATATGTCCTGTCGGTCATTTCGCGTTTTGAATAATAGACGTTGACTCCAACTGTGTTCGGACGGCCCATTAGCCAAGGTTCAGTGAAACCCAGGTTAACATAATCAGTTCCGGCACTTTTTTGATAGGAAATTGAAAGTCGCTGACCGCGCCCACCAAGATTATTGATATCAATGCCTACGCTGCCGGTAAGACCGTCATATTCACTGTACCCAATGGAAGCATTTGCACGATCGGAAGATTTTTCTTCAAGACTGACTTCTACATCAATGGTCTCATCATCTACGGGGACAATATCCGGAACAACATCGGCAAAATAATTCAACATGAATATTTCCCGCTGAGAACGCATGAGCTTTTCCCGGTTGAACACATCACCCGGCATAAGTTTCATTTCACGACGAATCACATATTCTCTTGTACGGGAATTTCCAACAAAATTTATACGGCGAACAAATACTTTGTGGTTTTCAACTACTTTGATCACTATATCCAGAGAATCTTCACCATAAGGTGTTACTTCCGGAGTTACCTGTGTATAAAGATACCCGGTATCCATATATAGCGACCTGATCTTGCCGTCAACAGCCATTTCGAAATATTTTTCTTTAAAGGGTTCGCCTTTTTTCACTCCGACCATTTCGAGGTTCTTTAAGAAAAAACTTTCAGGATATACTTCAGGCCCTTCAATACTAATATTGCGATAGGAGTATTTGGGACCCTCATCCACATTAATATGAAGGATCATTTTCTTTCCAAGAGAATCAAGTTCTATTTCTTCACTCAAAATGCGCGCATCACGGTAACCTTGATCTCTATAGAATTGAAGAAGTTTGTTTTTATCATCCAGGAATTTTTCCGGGTCGTATTTTGCAGGGCGGAAGAAAGTGTACCAATCGCGTTGCTTTGTATCTTTCATTTGCCAGCGCAATCGCCATGGTTTAAAAAGCTCTTGCTGGGTATTAAAGCGGACTTCATCGATAAACACGCGCTGACCTTCATCGATCAGGAACGTAATATCAACGCGACCTTCTTTTTCTTCAGAAGGTTCTGCTGTGACATCGATAAAAACATTATAAAATCCGGCATCTTTATATTTTTTTTCAATATCTATCTTTGCTTTATTTATTAAATGGGGTGTGAATACCTGACCGCGGATCAGGTTGATCTCATCTTGTAATTTTTCATCTTTATATTTTTTATTTCCCTCAAACAAGACATCGTTAATACGGGGATATTCTGCGACCTTAATTACAATATGAACGCCGGCATCAGTCTCTTCTGTTGCCATTACGTCGATGTCACTGAATAAGCGTAGATTGTATAATTTTTTAATGCCATTCTGAATATCCGTTGAGGTAACTTCAGATCCTTCTATTAAGCCCATAGAAAGTTTAATAATGCGATCTGAGGCTGTTTCGTTCCCCATGATCGACACGGAAGCAATGCGCATGGTTTGCTGCTGAGCAAATAGAGCGGTGGAAAGTCCGAGGACCAAGAATATCAGAAGGGACCGTGTGATTTTTTTCATATTTTAGATGCTTACCTGTTCACTTGTTTTTCCAAAACGCCGCTCCCGTTGTGTATAGGACAACAATGCCTTATAGTATTCCTGACGATGGAAATCGGGCCACAACTCTTCGGCAAAGTAGAATTCTGCATATGCAGCTTGCCAAAGAAGATAATTGCTGATCCGATATTCACCACTCGTCCGGATGATCAGATCCGGATCAGGAATATCTGCAGTATCAAGACGGGATCCAAATAGCGTTTCATTTATGTCATTGGGATCGAGTTCTCCGCTTTTCACATCTTCTGCAAGAGTGTGAACAGCACGCAGGATCTCATCACGACTTCCATAGCTAAGAGCAACGACCAGAGTGAGAAGTTCATTGTCTTTCGTCAACTCAATTCCCTGTTCCAGAACATCTCTTGCTTCATTAGGAAGATCGTTCTTGTCTCCTATGACTTTCAACCGGACATTGTTCCGATGTAATTCTTTAATTTCGCGTTGAGCTGTTTTAAGTAAAAGACTCATAATAGCTGAGACTTCGTCTTTAGGCCGATTCCAATTTTGTTTGGAAAAAGCATAAATTGTCAAATATTTTACCCCGGCTTCCGCAGAAGCGGTAACGATTTCTCTAACCGTTTTAACACCTTCGTTATGTCCCATCATTCGCGGTAGTCCGCGTTTTTTTGCCCAGCGTCCATTACCATCCAAAATAATAGCTACATGCTGCGGCCTATTGGGATTATTTTTGATCTCTTCAGCGCGTATTTCCATATTTTACCTTCTTTCATCGGTACAGCTAATAAAAATAGCTTTTCAAGTGCTTAAAGTCAAGAAAGTTAAGTGTTTATTGGAAATCTTATTTATTCCAAATACTTGAGTCAAGTTTTCGCGCTTTTGTCCTTGATTCTTCACTTTAATCTTTTGCCTTTGACCTTTTATCTTATAAATTACTTCAATGAACAAACGACCTGAAATTCTTTCCCCCGCGGGGGATATGCAAAAACTCAAGACCGCTTTCGCCTTCGGTGCCGATGCGGTTTATGCCGGTATTCCAAAATTTTCTTTACGCACACGTGAAGCCGGATTTACTCCCGAAAATCTACAAGAGGCTATTGATTACACCCATTCTTTGGGCAAGAAGATCTATGTCACATTAAATATTTATCCCCACAGTTTAAAAGTTGATTCATTCTTGAAGGAATTGGACCTGATCGTTCCCATGGGTCCCGATGCATTGATCATGGCAGATCCGGGGATGATTTCCATGGCGCGGAAAAAGCATCCGGATATGCCCATACATCTTTCGACTCAATCCAATACCGTCAACTGGGCTTCTGTCCTATTCTGGCATGAACTTGGTGTTAAACGCGCCATTTTGAGCCGGGAACTGCGCCTGGAAGAGATCCGGGAAATGCACGATAAGGTACCGGACATTGAGCTGGAAACCTTTGTTCACGGAGCCATTTGTATTTCATATTCCGGACGTTGTTTAATCTCAAATTATCTTCATGGCCGGGATGCAAATCAGGGGACTTGTACCAATTCCTGTCGATGGGAGTATAAACTGGGGTACGAAAAAGGCTCGCTTCTTGAAGTTGAAAAAGAGCAGGACCCTTATGAATATGATACACCTCCGCCCGAAGGCTTTTACGTAAAAGAAAGTCATCGTCCCGACGATCGTTTCCCGATCAGTGAAGATGAACATGGTACCTATTTAATGAATTCCAAGGATCTTTGCGCGATAGAATTGATTCCCGATATCCTTAAAACAGGTGTAACCAGTCTCAAAATAGAGGGCAGAACAAAATCTGCATATTATACGGCGATCACCGCCCGCGCATACAAACGCGCCTTGAATGACCATCTTGCCGGTAAGACTTTTGATCCGGAGAATTTACGCGACCTTATGCGTTTAAGTAATCGGACCTATACAAGTGGTTTTTATTCGCGCAATCCGAGACAATATGGTGAAAACACAGAAGATGGTTATTCGGGCGGAACGGAGGATGTCGTTTGCGGAGTCATATTGAATTATGATCCTCAAACCGCGATCGCAGAGATCGAGGTAAAGAACCGCTTCCTTCCGGGTGATCGATTAACGCTTATCACCCCCGGGAAAGATTCGGATTTCACGCTTGAGGGCATTCTCGATAAACACGGCTCACCCCTCGACGCGGCGCACGGCGGTGCACGGAACGTTTGGGTTAAACTGCCTGAAGATCCCGGTGAGTTTGCGTTTTTGAGGAAAATACCACCTACATCCATCTGATCCAAATTTCTTAATTTTTCACCTTTTGCTAACGACTGAGTTAATTTTCTTCACTAAATCAGTTGGATCATTATTTTTGTAACTGTTAAAAAAAGGAACAGGCGTACCTGTTCCCTACATATTTTACATCTTAGGTTTTGCGTTTTTATTTCATCAAAGAGATCTTGCGAATCGTGCTAATACCTTCAATGTTAAAATGTACAAGATATATGCCCGTACTTAGATTCCTGCCATCTATATGAAGTTCGTGCGATCCTTCGTCTATCGTACCTTCATACATATTTAATACTCTATTTCCGGCAAGATCAAATACATTCACTATTACTCTTGCTTCTGTCGATAAATTTACTGGAATGACAGTTGAGGGATTAAAAGGATTGGGATATGCATATCCAATATTATAATCCTTTATCACGCGACCCTCATTAATGGTTATCGTAACTACTTTTTCCACATGTTTGACTTCTTCATTGGAAAAACTTACATCCGCTAAAACATAGGTATAGGTTTTGCCCGGTACGATATAATTATCGATGATGGTGTAATAATTCGGTTCAGATGTAGTGCCACCACCATCAATCGAAGCGATCACCTCACCATCCCGATAGATCAGGAATTTGGCATTATTGGTCTCAGATGCCGTTTGCCAATCTAATTTTACGCCCGACCCAGTCTGCTTAGCTGTAAAATCACTTAGAGTAATAGGCAAAGGAGTGTCGGATGATACATATCTTATCTGAGAAAAACCCACCATGGATTTTTTAATGGTCAAATCATTACTGCTGGTTGTATTGTTGATCTTTAAAGTAATGGTCGAATCGGGTCCGTCTACTTTAAACAATCCAATACCACAAACTGCACCCACATCCGTGTTGCTTGATAAACGGCGCTTGACCGTTAAATGCGAATTCAGTGAATTGCCAACAAATACACCCAACTCAACAACGTCCCCAACCGTATTTGTAGTAGATAATGATGTCGAAAATTCAAGATAATAATAACCATAAGCGTTGGTTGAATTTATGGTAAATATATTTGAACTTAACCCCCAAAGATTTGCACCATGGATCGTGTAATCACCTACGGTTGTCCATGTGTTTTGTGCACCGATCGTTACGGTCTGATCCGATGTAATGACCATTCCCCCATTGGCGTTGGGGGCAGTATCCCCCATTTTAAACATAGAGATAGTTGCTTTTACTATGCTTGGATCGTAAGTTGAATTTGAAGCTTTACCCTCAAGACTGATAATATCTCCGGCAGTAATACTTACAAGTCCTCCGGCCGAGACATTCCCGATGTCGGTTTCGTTTGTTGAGCGGGCTGTCATGATATTTGTAGATCCGTTCACATCATTTTTAACAAGCTCAAAGGTAAATAAACCCGGGGCTGTTGGAGTACCGCCTCCAGTAAAGCTTACCGAATATGACATATAGTACAGGCCATCAGAACCTTCATTCGCGATTAGGTCACTGGTCCCAAATGTCCATCCGTTACTTTCGGGGATCGAAGTAAATCCCGTAAGTTTTGCAAATGCTATACCAAGATTTGTATAGGTCGTTGTTGTATGTATATGCATCCCGGAATAAAGGTTTTCAGGATTTTGCGCAGCCGGACAGACAGAAAGTTGCGCATATACGGGAGTAAAGTCCGAGGCAGCCAAAGAGGATTTAACAACCATCTCTACCGTTTGCCCTTGAGTAATGGAAACCATTAAGATCCCGGACATATTACCGGTATCTTTTCGATCGTTTGAAATACTTCGGGTAAAAACAGGTTCAACCGGGTCTGCCCCGTCAATGGAGATCCCCATATACCAAACAGTCGCAACAGCATTAAAACTCAAAGAGTATTTTATACAATAATTTCCTTCTACGGCTGGATTGTTTGCAGCAGTTAAAACATTATTTGAATAAGACCAATATGTTGATGAGGTGGATTCAACAAAATCATTGGCATTTCCCGCCCCCACATTGGTCCATGTTGTTCCTACGCTGTTCGTACCCGTCCCATCGGTTATATGAATAAACCCATATTCCTGGGCCATAAGGGATGAAAAAGATAAACATAATAGAGAAAACACTACCAGGTAGCTGATTTTGGCACGTTTTCCGATGTTTTGAAAGAGAGCAGTCATATTACCTCAGAGTTTCTATAATAATAGTAATATGATTATTGGCTTTAACCAACGCAATTATTGGTAAATTATTAGTTAAGCTACTGTATTTATATAATTAAGGGCATCTTAACAATCATGGAATGTTTGTAAATTATTTAAATGTATTTATGGACATAAATCAGAGAACCCCCGCCGAAGCGAGGGTTCTCCTATTGCCTGAAAGGTGACAAATATTTTTTAAGAGACAAGAGACAAATTCTAAAATCCAAGTTTACTCGTTTCTCGTCACTCCTTACTCGTTACTCATAGCGTAGTGCTTCAATAGGGTCAAGTGATGCCGCTTTATATGCCGGATAAGATCCAAAGATCAATGCGATCGCCGAACACACAACGATACCGATGATCGCCCAGTCCCAAGGGAAAACAACGGATATTTTCAATAGCAGCGCCACAATATTTCCTGCCAGCACACCTATCGCAATGCCGATAACACCCCCCATTTCAGTTAAGATCAAAGCTTCCAGCATAAATTGATAAAGAATATCTCTTCTCTTTGCACCTAAACTTTTCCTCACACCGATCTCTCGGGTCCTTTCGGAAACGGTGACAAGCATGATATTCATGATGCCGATACCCGAAGCTAAAAGCGCAATGGAGGCAATAATGCCGGCTGCGATCTTGATCGCTGCCGTCATTTTATTAAAATTGTCAATAAGCGATGCATTTGTCCATGTTTCAAAACTGTTTTCTTCGCCGAACTTATCTCCACGAATAATTCGGAGCTCATTGATCACTTCCTGCATGCCTTCTTCGAATTGATCTTGATCAACAACCGTAAAACAATAATTCAATGAGGTAAAACTGGCCTGACCGTAATATTTAAAATACGTTGTCAGGGGAATATAGGAGCGGTTGTCTTGAGATTGTCCGAATTGCTGACCTTTTCTTTCCGAGACACCAATGACACGATATTTCACACCATCGATCTTTATGGCTTCCCCAATAGGATTTCTATTTGGAAAGAGAACATCCAATACATCATAGCCCAATACGATGACGTGCGAACCGTTCTTTTCATCAAGTTGTGTTATCATGCGGCCCATGTCGATCTTTAGATTGTTCGTGAATTCCCAGTTGTGGGTAATACCCGCAACAACAATATTCGGCTTTGTCTCTTTATCTTTATAGCGCAGGATCTTACCATAATTCCAGTCTTCTGCCGTTGCATAATCAACAATAACCAATCTTTCTTGTAATCGCTTAAAATCACGGTAATCAAGATTTTTCCGGTTATGGTATCTCCAGCGGGTGTTCCCCATGTTCATGTTTGGGTATTTCTGGACCTGAAAAGTCCCTGCTCCTAAGCCACCCATATTGTCCTCTACCGTCTGCTGAAGCACGTTGATCGCGGTCATGACCCCAATGATGGAGAAAATACCGATCACAACTCCCAGCAATGTTAAAAACGATCGTAATCTATTCTGGCGAATTGATGATCTCGCCGAAAGATATATTTCTTTAAAATCCATATGCTATCCCTTATTCATACCTCAATGCTTCAATCGGATCCAGTGATGCTGCTTTGTATGCCGGATATGACCCAAAGATCAACGCGATACCGGAGCACACCACAAGTCCGATAATAGCCCAATCCCAAGGAAATACAAATGACATATCCGCAATTATTGCAATAACATTGCCACCAATTATTCCAAGAATGATCCCGACAACACCTCCAATTTCAGTTAGGATCATGGCCTCGAACATAAATTGAAACAATACATCACGTCTTTTTGCTCCCAAACTTTTCCGTACGCCGATCTCTCTTGTTCGTTCTGAAACGGTCACCAGCATGATATTCATAATGCCGATACCCGATGCCAGCAAGGCGATCGAAGCTATAATGGCCGCTGCTATCCTGATGGCAGCCGTCATTTGATTGAATTGATCTATCAGTGAAGCGTTCGTCCAGGCTTCAAAACTGTTATCTTCACCTATTTTATCACCCCGGATAAGCCGAAGTTCATTGATCACTTCCTGCATACCTTCTTCAAACTGATCCTGGTCCAAAATGGAAAAACAGTAGTTCAAGGAAGTAAAATTAGCCTGGCCGTAATACTTAAAATAAGTTGTCAGCGGCATGTATGCGCGGTTATCCATGGAGTTGCCAAATCGTTGACCTCTTTCTTCAGCCACTCCTATAACCCGGTATTTTACCCCATCGATCTTAATATTTTCACCGATCGGATTAATGTTCTGGAAAAGGATATCTGCCGCCTCTGAACCCAAAATAACAACATGCGATGCATTCTCTTCATCGATCTGAGATATCATACGTCCCATGTCAACCCTGAGATTATTTGTAAACTCCCAGTTATGCGTAATACCGGCTATGATCATATTGGCTTTGGTGGATTTATCTTTATACTTAAAGGTATTATTCCATCTCCAATCTTCGGCCGTAGCATAGTCTACAATGGTCAGCCGCGGTAACAATCTCTGGAAATCTTTATAATCGAGATTTTTCCTGCTTTGATATTTCCACCAGTTATTTCCCATATTCACGTTCGGGAATTTCTGTACCTGAAAAGTACCGGCTCCGAGACCGTTCATATTATCTTCCACGCTCTGCTGTAGAACATTTATGGCTGTCATAACGCCGATAATGGAAAATATACCGATCACAACACCCAGTAAGGTCAAAAAAGATCTTAACTTGTTTTGTCTGATCGAATCCCTTGCTGAGCGAAATATCTCTTTAAAATTCATTATTTCCCCTTACTCAAATCTCATGGCTTCAATGGGATCGAGTCGAGAGGCCTGACTTGCCGGAACAATACCCGAAACGATACCGACGCCAATGGAAACACCCAAGGCGGTGAAAACCAATCCGATCGACATACTGGCTACAAAGAACTTATTGACCACACCGACAAGGAGCGAGGTTAAGCCGAGCCCGATCAGCCCTCCGATCAGAGCAATGATGATCGCTTCAAAAAGGAATTGGATCAAAATAACCCAGCGTTTTGCACCCAGGGCTTTACGGATACCGATCTCTTTTGTACGTTCTTTTACGCTAACGAACATGATATTCATAATACCGATACCGCCTACAAGAAGTGATAAAGCCGCTATGCCAATACCTACGGCAGAGATACTTGTCTTGATCTTGCCCAGCTCATCTTCCATGGCTTCCTGCTGATTGATCGCAAAATTATCTTTGTCAAGCGGTCGTAAACCACGCAATCCGCGCGTTATTGAACGAACTTCTTCCAGGGCATATTCTTTATCGACACCTTCTCTGATCTTAAGCGGGATCGTAATCCAGCGGGATCGGCCAAAAACGGATTTGAGCGTTTGGAACGGTATTACGGCCATATTGTCGATACTGAACATCCCAAAGATCTTTCCCTGTTCGGCAAAAACACCGATGACCCGGAATTTTAGTCCATTTACCTTAATACTCATTCCGCAGGGATCCTCTACATTTGGAAATAGGATCTTATTGACTTCCGACCCTATCAGGATAACGCGGGAAGCACTTTGATCTTCCAATTGTGTGAAATATCGACCGGATTCTATCTTGGCGGCATCTATATATGCCGATTGCCATCCGCGACCGCCCAGATCAACACCTTCACTATTATTTTCTTTATATGAGAGTGTCACTCTGCGACTTGTCTCCAAACTTGCGTAGGAAATAGATGATGCCCGCTCTGCGATCTTTTCTGAATACTCTTCTCTGATCTGGGGGCGATTCCTGAATTCCCACCAATCGGCATTACCCATGAACCACGGAAATTGCTGAACGTAGAGAACATCATCGCCAAACATACCCAGCGTTTGGTTGAACACATTGTCAATACCATTAATAGCGGTACCCATCAGGCTAACAGATAAAATTCCAATAATTATTCCCAGCATGGTCAATAAAGCCCGGCCTTTGTTTTGAAAAACCGCTTTAAATCCTATCACTATGCTTTCGTAAAGTTGATTGAACATAATTACTTCTTTTTGTTATCTTCGTGAATTTTACCATCAAGCATATGGATCACACGATTTGCGCGTTCGGCAATATCATGTTCATGAGTCACCAAAATGATCGTATTGCCCTCTTTATGAAGATTATCGATCAGATCCATAATATCATGACTTGTTTTTGAATCCAGGTTACCTGTCGGTTCATCCGCTAAAATAATGGACGGATTATTAACCAAAGCCCGTGCAACGGCAACCCGCTGGCGTTGACCGCCGGATAATTCATTTGGTTTATGGTGCATTCGATCGGCAAGCTGTACTTGTTCCAGGGCTGCTTGTGCACGTTCAAGACGTTCTGCCCGTGGAACACCTCCATATATCAAAGGTAATTCAACATTATGGAGTGCGGTCATACGAGGTAATAGATTAAATGTCTGGAAAATAAAGCCGATCTTTTGATTTCTGATCACGGCAAGCTGATCATCACTGGCAATACCGGTACCGTCTTTCACTTCCTGATGAATTACCATCCCGTCCAGTTCATACCCGCCTTTTGTTGGGGTATCAAGGCAACCGATGATGTTCATTAAAGTCGATTTGCCACTACCGGAAGGTCCCATGATAGATACATATTCGTTTCTTTCCACATCAACATCCACTCCATTTAGAGCTCTGACTTCAATGTCTCCGATCTGATAGATACGAAATATGTTTTTTAATATTAATAATGACATTATCTGTCCTTTTTTCTAGTAAAGGTGGTGCTCTTATTTTTTCTTTTTCACGTCGTTGACATCTTTAACGGCCGTGCCGGTCTGAAGGTCAAAGGTCAATGCCTGATGGTTCCCGATCACGATAGTTTGGCTTGTATCAACACCACTTACTATCTCAAAGAAATCTTCGGAATTTATACCCAACTTCAATGGAACAGCTCTAACCGTATCGGCTTCAATGACGAATGCAACTTCAAGCAATTCCGGTTTACCTGTCATTTCTTCAGGTCCCATTTTTCTGACCTTGTCGGCAGGACGGACCGTGACGGCACGAATCGGAATACCGACCACGTCGATTTTTTTATCTGTAAGGATCTCAACGGTTGCATTCATACCTGAACGGATCTCAGGAGGATTGTTGATCATTTTAACTGTTACCTTGAAATTCGTGATGGCATTTTGTGTGCCTTGTCCCATAGTGGAAGCAAGCTGTGATATTTCAGTGACAATTCCCTTGAATACTTTATCGGCTAGTGCATCGATCTCAATATCTACAGAATCACCGACTGCGACACGAACAATATCATTCTCGTTGACATCGACTTCGACTTCCATACCCGAAAGATCTGCAACGGTCATAACGACATCTGCCTGAAAGGTTGATCCTAAAGCCATTTCGCCCTGTTCTTTCTGTAAACCGATAACCGTTCCGTCAATCGGAGCGATCAATGTTGTTTTTCGCAGATTGTCTTCGGCTTGTTCCAGGCGTGCGGCAGCTTGTTCAAAAGCGCCAACCGCTTGATCATATTGCCCTTTTGCCTGATCATACTGTGATTCGCTGTAGTTTTTGTCATCATAAAGCTTTTTAACGCGTTTATATTCTTTCTCGGCAACTTCTTTGGCTGAAAGTGTTGAACGATAATAAGACTTTGATTGATCTACATCTGCAGCGTATCTCACTTTATCAAGCTGAGCAAGTAATTCGCCTTCTTTTACTTCCTGGCCTTCTTTGACGTACAGGGCTTTGATCTCTCCTGCAACATTCGCAGAAATGTTAACCTTGATCACAGGTTGTACGTAACCGGCAGCATATACTTTGGATTCAATCGTTTGCAAACGGACCTTTTCCATTTGCACACTGACTGCTTTTTTGTTGTCCTGTTTTAAGGTAAAAATCAAGAATACCGCTAAAACAACAACCGCCGCAATAATGATAATAAGTTTCTTTTTCATCTTCATTCCTATATTTTATTGATTAATTTAAGGATCTCTGCTTCGATCATTTTTCGAGAATATTTGGCCTCAACAAGTGTGCTTTCTGCACTTAATACGGTAATTTGAGCTTGCATTCTATCCAAGATCGTTGCCTGTCCAAGTTCATATTGTTGATTAACGATCTCAAAAGCACGCTGTGCTGATGTAAGACGACGTTGATTGATTTCGATCATAGCCGTATAGGTCTCAAATTGAGTGTAAAGATCGCTTAATTGTTGGTCCAATAATCTTACTGTATTGTCAACATTGATCTCGGCCTGTTCCAATTGCAATTTGCTTTGCTGCATATTCTCTTTACGGGATAAACCGTTGAACAAGGTCCAGCTAGCGGTAAGTCCTACACTATTTGATGCCGTTACCGCGGGATCATAGCTTCCATTATGGCTATATGAACCTGAAACACTTGGAAGAAAAGCTTCTTTTGATGCAGCAACCAATACTTTGCCTATCTTTTCCTGCAAAACAATAGATTCGTACTGAGGATTATCATTTAGCATCATCTCTCGTGCATCTTTATATTCGGGAATTTTTACATTTTCCACATCAATATCCACAACATCAAATTCTACCCGGGCATCGCGACCCAACATAACATTCATGGTCCGCAAATATGAAACATAGAGTTGTTTTTGACCTAATAGCTGTGATTCAAAATCACCCTTCTGGGCTTCTGATTTTAACACATCTGATATGGTGATAACACGCTGTTCATACATTGAGCGGGTTTTTTTCAGATTCTCTTCCGCAACAGAAATATTCCCTTCATATACCTCAATAATTTTTTTGGTACTAAGTATCCTGTAATAAAGTGAGCTTACCTGACTGACAATATCATTTTCATTGCTCATGCTGTTCAGTCGGTTTGCCTGGCTGTTTATATTGGCGGATTTTATTCCCGAATACATGCCCGGAGAATACAGCGTCATCCCCGCACTTAAACCGTAAGAACTTCCCAATGCCCAACTGGTCCCGTCTGATGATGATAGCCCGGATGATACCGATACGTTCGGCATGACAGAACTGTAAGCCTGCCGCACCTTTGATTTTCCGATCTCGGTACTTAATTCCGTCTGCTGAATACTTGGGTTGTTTGATCGTGCTAAATCAACGCACTCTTCAAGTGTGAGTGTTTCAGCGGATAAAAGCATACCCGCACACATTGATATACAGACCAATGTTGACTTGATCTTCATTGTCACCTCTCAATACTGATAATTAACTATTTTATTTATATTTCTGTTTCTTCCGATTCTTCGGATTCTACCTTTTTTAGACTCCCAATCCCTGCTTTTTCAAAACTTATATTGGAGGGATTCCCCATATATTTTATCGTGCCCATTCCCGCAACTTCAACATCAATGCTTTCCACTGCATAAACATGGGCATTACATACTCCGGCGATTTCCAGATCAACCGAATCGGCAATAAAATTATACGCTTTGACCGTACCTGCACCGGCACAATCAAGAGAAAATCTCTCTGCTGAACCGCGTAAGTCAAGATTTCCGGCACCGGCGATTTCTGCATCAAAAACTTTCACATCTAAGTCTGCATCAAAATGACAAGCTCCGGCTACTTCTAACTTAAGCTTTTCTGCTTTTAATGTTTGAAGGGTTTCCATATCACATTCGCCAATAATTTGGATCTTTTCAAGATCACCGAATGATAGATGAACTTTCAACACTTTTTTATTGTCAGGCCATTTCAAACGACTTGAACTTAAAAACGCATCTCTTGTGAATTCTTCAAAACCGGTATCCAGATTAAAATGCATCGTGGAAGACGTGTCAATTACATATAAAATCAGAGCATCTTCGTATATTTCTGCTCTGAAAAACGGCATTAGACTTTCATATGTTTCCACTTCAAGACTACTTCCTTGATTTTGATCAAGAGTTACATCGATAGGGCCGGCTATAACAATTTCTGAAAAATCTCCGAAACTCATCTTTTCCAATATGACCGGTCCGCTCACCTGGATGCGCTCTACTTTGCTTGAATCAAAGTCACAAGCAAACAAGAGCAGTACGGTAAATATCAAAACTAGTG